>CAZERH010000204.1:0-4414 GCA_964515535.1 uncultured Anaerolineaceae bacterium | reverse complement strand
GATAATTATTTTATGTGGGGAGCATGGACAGATCAGGGCGTTTTCAATCCTGCCTTCTACGATTATAATGACCACTTCACACATGCCGAGGCGGGATCCCCTTTGCCCGGTCTGCAAAAATATTATCCGCTCAAAGCTCTCTTTGAAGTAGATAATACCTGTCGCGAGGCGGTTGGATTTATCCTAGTAGGAGATGAACCCGGAGCATGCCCCGTTTACGCTCCGCCCACCGATGAACCGACATCGGTACCACCAACCATCACACCTACGCCAACCAATACACCTTATACGATTTACTAGCTACATGACAGTTTAAGAATCTCATACTTTTGCTTCACGCAAAGGCGCAAAAACGCAAAGTTTTAAAGCTTTTCTTGGCGACTTTGCGTGAGCTTTGGTAGACATTTCTTCAAAAGTGTCATGTGGTTAGATCATATCTTGATTTTGAGCCATTGCAATTTTACTTCACTATACTACTCCCTTAAATTCATAATTTCAAGCGTTTCTTTCACCAAAAAGTGGTTAAGTTGATTACAAGATGAATTATTTCTAAAATCACAGAATGCATCCCAATTTTCAAAGCTTTCACCTGTGAGTCTCGTACATTCAAAACACTCAAATTCTTTAATAAATTTACTCACTAAAATTTTTGCCTTGTTGAAAAATGCCGAGTCCATAGCTTTATAGATGTTTTTCAATTTATCGGGATCTGTGTTTTTAGGGTCTAACGCATACTTGAGACCCAGTGCCATCAGCGCACCTGAGAGTGCTCCGCATCCCCCGCCGGATAATCCCATCCCACCATCTAAGGCGACAGATATTCTCTCTAACTCTTCATTTCCAATGCCTGTTTCTTCTCTAATCTCTTTCAGTATTTTTTGAGCGCAATGCTCGCAAGTTTTCGTTGCCGGTTTTCCCGTTTTAGACAGTTTCTTCTTTACACCTTCATCCGCATTATATTTCTCTACGAAATACCCCATACTTCGGTCAGCTCGCGCCACGCATCCTTTCGCCTTTTGCGGATTGAGCAAACCAAGCACAGTGATTCTTTGATAATTAAGTTCTTCTCTTTCGCGACAAAGCGAAGTCCCAAAACTATGCTCAAACCAAGTCACGTTTTCTTTGACTTCGCGCAAAAGTTGAATTTCATCCTCAAGCATCCACTTTCCTGCCAATTCTTTATCTTTTATCATAGCAGAACTAATTGCCCCGCCAATCACCACACCACAGGTGGAACCATTATTCAAAATCCCACCGGCAAGACTTGTTAACGCCATAATTAAATCATCATTGCCGATTTCTTGCATGGCTTGCAAGGGGATTAATTGAGATTTCGCACAATTAAACGTGGTAAAGAGTATTTTTTTTGATTGTTTGCGGTAGGAAGTAGATTTCAAAATAGCTCTCTAAAGTTTGGTGTCTTAAAGTTTCTTATAAGTCGAAATTGTCACCCCATTAAAAGCCCTCCGATTTTCCTTAACAAGCCCAAATTTATCCGCTTTAATCAGACTTGCCAAACCATCCTTTTCTATATATCCCTTAAAATTACGATAATGCTCTCCACCTGCGATACGCTCAATTAAATCAATCCCCATTCTACCGATTTTTGTTGTCTTTTCATCGAAAGAATAATCAACAATAAGAACAACGCCATCTTCTTTGATGAGTCTATACGCCTCTTCGACCAATTTTTCTTGCGTTTCTCTGTCCTTTTCATGAATGGCAAAACTAATCATCACAACATCAAACACAGCATCACCAAAACTCGTTTTTGTAGCATCCTCCGCATAAATTTCTATGGGATAGTTGCCTTTTTTAGCCACATCCAACATAGCCGTTGATAAATCAAGACAATGCAGATTTTTGAATCCGTTTTTAGACAACAACTTAAGCTGATTGCCCGTCCCACAGCATAAATCTAAAATCTCGCTATCTTTGTGCGAGGAAAGCTCCTCCATCACCGCCAATCGGATGGGATTTAAGGCTAAATAAAGCAATGGATCATATAATTTTGCCGAAGAAACATATTCTTCTTTCATTTATTCTCCCTCCGCGGGATAAGAAAAGGAGTAACTTTTTTATAAGCCTCATAGTCCGCACCATATCTTTGCGCCAATTCCTTCTCTTCGATATTTTTGATATAAACCAAAATCAAAACGGAAAAAATCGCGATAATAATCAATGAAGAGGCTGAACCGATGGCAATGCTTATCCCCACATAAAAGTTAATTAATCCAAAAGCAAGTGGATTACGAGTAAAAGCATAAGGGGCTTGAACTACTAATTTTTGCGTTGCCTGTAAAGGCATCGGCGTTCCTTTACCAATCTCTCTTTGCGCATTTAGCGTCCAAATTAAAAAGAAAACACCTAGCAAAATCATCGCACCGCCTAAAAGGGTGCGCACGATAGGAGAAAAAAGTTTAGGGAAGCCAAGCCACGCATCCAGCACAAAGTTGGGCAAGACAAAAAAGAGTATCGGAAAGAAAACGAAGAAGACAAAAATCGGCAACGCTTTCGCCAAAAAATGATTTTTTGACGAAAGCGGATTCTTGGATAACTCTACAAGTTTATCAGCCAGTTTCATTTTAACGCCCTTGCTTCACAAGAGTGGCATTTGCCTTTTTGTGTTTTTTTCGTTGGCTTTTGACAATATAAGGAATAAAGTACAAATACGCGCCCGAAAGTGCTAAATAGAAAATCAGCAATTGCTGAGCCATTTCAATTTCCGGCGGAAGAATGAAATACGCGCCTTTTGTAAGTTTCACAAAAAGCATCAGGGGTATCGACAAAAAAGTTGGCACAGAAAACCAACGATGGCTTTTTCGTAACCATTTATTCAAGAATTTAGTCATTATGTATCTCCAGTTTTTATATTTTATTTTCAACTCTATTCAGAGCTTTCTCTAGCAAACTCACCAATAAATCTCTTTCTTCGGAATTTATTCCACTTAAGAGTTTTTCAAATTTTTGACGATGAAAAGCGCGTGCGCGTTGGTGGACATCTTCGCCCTTTGGCGTGAGACAAAGCTGAACCGCGCGACCATCTCTGGGATTAGGCTTGCGTGCTATTAATCCACTTTTTTCTAGCTGACGCACGCTAATGCTCACAGTCGGCGTGGAGAGGCTCAACGCTTCTGCTACCTCCTGAACACCGCAATCGGGATTACCGGCTATATACTCAATCAACACCAGATGAGAGGGAGAAGCCTGTACGCCCTCTGGTGGTGAAATACCCGGACCCAAACGCCGCAATCGACTTGCGAGTTTTAGAAATCTCTTCGCGTTTTCTTCAAGATTGTTCATCGATATTTACTCTATTTAGTTAGTTTGACTAACTAAATATATCTCTTGCACAGAATAATGTCAATGGTAAATTACATAAGTGTTTTCTAAGAAAAGAAACGAGGGTATGTATGTAAGACTTTCGCTTTTGGGCTAGAAAAGAGGGTGCATCGCACCAAAATGATAAGAATTTGCTCTTCGATGGGCAAAATACTTGTCAATTAGCATATTTTTGTCGAAGTTGGTGCGATGCACTACTGCTTGAGCGAAAGTCCTAATATGAAAAAATTTTGGCTATGCCTCTAATGGTCATGAGAATACAAGTTGGATGATTTGGGCTTCATAAATAAAAAAGGTCTGAATATAAAATTATATTCAGATCTTTTTGTAAAATCCTAATGTGTGAATTAATCCCCACCGCTCAATATCTCATGGTGCCCGAAGAAAATCTTGAATAGTCGTCGACACTTCAGGGCATCTGAGATACCCATACGACTTATGATGATTGGGGATATTTTCTCCCTCGCTATTTTGGTGGGTATACGTGTTCTCAATGAGGGCATCTTCCACGATTTTTTTGCCGTCACTCGTCAGGTAGTCTTCTCGTAAAGAAACCAGCGACTTCATGATAATCGGATCATTCCAGTCTACAAAATTCTTCCATGAATGAATATTCTGTGTCACAACAGGCCATGGACAGCTAGGAAACCCGCGTTGGCTTTCAACAAGCCCTTGTTTGATGCCTAAGAGCATTAACGGGGACCCGAGTGAAAGGAAATCAACAGACACGTCCGGATGGTATTTTAACGTTTCATAGGCAATCAAACTTCCCAGTGAATGCCCTATCAACATCACCGACATGTGAGAGTATTCGCGCAAAACATTATGTAATTTTTCAGTTAAATACTCAGCCGCTGTCTGCACTCCACGAAACCGTCGAGTACGATCACCATAGACTTCTAAATCTTTCATTTTGGTTGCAACATAAGGTTTCGCCACCACATTCAACGCCGTAAAATTATGCGAATAAAGAAATTTGTTTATCTTTTTGGCTATCTTTACGTCCATTTGTTCCAAGAAGCTATCTTGATGTTTTGGCGGCTGTTGTTGAGCGCGGGTATAAGATTCGTTC
>CAZERH010000203.1:0-4434 GCA_964515535.1 uncultured Anaerolineaceae bacterium | reverse complement strand
TTCGCACACCTTTCACTGATTCATTTCCCAAATTATTCGCAACCCCGCCAAAGTCAGCCACGGCGCGATGATGTCGATTGCCTTCGTTTCTTTTGCGATGCTTTCGGCTAATCCGCCTGTGGCAACGACCTTCATTTCAGCCCCCAATTCTTCTCTAAAACGGGATACCATCCCCTCGACCATGCTGACGTAGCCAAAAAGTAAACCGGATTGCATCGCGTGGACGGTATTTTTGCCAATCACTGAGGGCGGACGCGCCAAATCAACGGAGGGCAGTTTAGCCGCGTGTTGGAAGAGCGCACTTGCGGATAGCTTGATTCCGGCTGTAATCGCTCCCCCCAAGTATTCGCCGCGCGCGTTAACCGCGTTGAAGGTGGTCGCGGTGCCAAAATCAATCACGCAAGCGGGACCACCATAAAGTTTGTGAACAGCGACCGCGTCCGCAACGCGATCTGCACCGACCGCGCTTGGATTTTCGTAAAGGATACGCACTCCGGTTTTGATTCCCACGTCCACAATAAGAGGGTGGATGCGCAGATATTCTTCGCAGGCTTGCTCAACATATCTCGTTAAATGTGGCACAACCGAGGCGAGACAAATGCCGGTTAAGCAGTTTTCATCGCATCCCGCTTGCTGAAGTATGCCAAGAAGTTGCAAGCCGTATTCGTCCGGCATCCGTTTATTATCTGTGGATAGCCGCCAATGCGATTTGAGGGTTTCGCCCTCATAAAGTCCGAGGGTTAAGTTGGTGTTGCCGATGTCAATTGTTAGGAGCATGGGATTTTCCGGTCGAATGGTCTTGTTTATTCTTCGCAGGGGTTTTCAGTATATGTGAAATCGTAATTATTATTGGTTTCTAGGCTATAGCTGGCGTCTTCTAGTAGGGGATAATTTTCTCCGAAGTATTCAGATAAAATCAAACGAAAGGTGTTTACAGGGGTGATTGTAGGGTAGAGGGAATTGGCATGTTCCGGCAAATAATAGGCATTTAGAATGCTGAGATGTTGCTCCGGGCGAGAGGTTGGCGGACCGTGATCGCCTTGAAGAATGATAATTGGTGGAGTTTCTGATTCGGCAAGGATTACCTCTATTTGCTTGATGATTTCATCATCAAAATATGCGGCTTGATTGGTGTAGCCTTCTATAAAGCTGACTTCTGCGGGGTTAATTGAATTCCCCTCCGCATCTAATCCGAAGGGGGGATGTGGGAGAAGAAGATGCACAAAGACAAATGTGGATTCGGGCATTTTTGCTATTTCGGAAAGGTTTTCAAAGACAAAGCGAGTTCGCTCTCTATATCTTTCTGCACTGATATTATTATAATCAACTAGATTTATATCGTCTAAAAATTGAGCAAATGTTGTTTGCAGAAAAAGGACTTCAAATTCATTGATTGCGTTTGATGGCGGCGATAGAAAAATATCAGCGTTTTGCATTTCTGCCCACGGAAACCCGCTTGCGAATGCCACGGTTTTATAACCGCTTGCTTTAAAAGTGCCTGCCACCGAATTTTTTCTTAGCGTGGCAAATAAATATAAAATATCGTCTTCTTCGGGTGTGAAGTGTTCGTTTAAATTCGGAATATAATCCACATTTAGGGATGATGTTAGCGATAAGAGCGTAATTGGATAATTGCTTTGCGCACACTTTGCTACATAAAAATCTAAATCTTCTAATTTCTCAATAAATTCGCTGTTATCATACTCGTATATTTCTGCCAAAACATCCGAACGACCATAAGCATCGGGAATGATATAGTAAATATCAGGAAATGTTTCTAAATGAGTTCTGTCCAATCCTGCGTAGGTATTTTCTATAGAAGAAAACGCTATTTGCTTGGCAACATAATATCGAGTGATTTTGATTACGGGAAATAAAAGCAAAATTATCGCGATCAAATTCATGCTGGGTGCAAGGCTGGGGTAATCAAGTTTCACCGCATATTTTTTATCCATAAAAAGAAAAAGAAGAAGAAAAAACAGTCCTCCACTTAGGATGTAAATAGAGGCACCTTGCACATTTTTCCCAACCAAAAAATTTCTTATATGTCCATAAAATCCCAAAAAGAAAATGCCAAGAGTTGCAAAAAGAGCCGATTTATGCCATTCTCGAAAGAGACCTTTCATAATACCTAAAAGCAGTATCCCTGCTAGGAGGGATAGCAAAAAGGGTCTATATAAAACCGAAAAACTACTTTGATATGTATTCGCCGAAAACAAAGTTAGAATTGGGTAAATACTCAATAAAATGGGGTATACGGGACTTAATAAAAATTTCTCAAGCCTTTTTTCCATTTTGTTCTCCTGCGTGTATTAAACCGTGAAATAACTCGCCTCGGCATGATGCAAAATAATCGCCGCGGTAGATTGTTCCGGCACAAGTTGATATGCCGAAGTCAACGACATACCGAGTGCCTCTTCAACGGACAATAACTCGAAGACCTTCGCGTGGTCGTCCAAATCGGGGATGGCGGGGTAGCCCCAGGAGTAGCGTTTGCCCTGTCCCTCAGCGATGCCCAACTCCCGCCGAATGTGGCGATGCAGATATTCGGCGGTAGCTTCGGCGGTTTGGACTGCCAATCCATGCACGAAATAGCCCTCGGCGTAATCGCCCGCGTCTTGGAGCGCGTCAAATTTCTCGGTCGTCTCTGCCCCCACCGTCACCACCTGAAAGGCGACCACGTCCATTTTGCCCGATTCGACCGAGGCAAAATAATCCGCGAGACAAAGATTTTTCTTCGCAGGTTGGCGGGGGAAGGCGAATCGTTCTAATTGTAGGGGCGGACGGCCGTCCGCCCCTACGGGATTGTAAATAATTAATTCATCCCCATCCGCCTGACAGGGGAAAAATCCGTACACCGCCTGCGGTTTCAACCAGCCGGTTTTCAGCGCATCGCGTTTCATATCTGCCAAACGCGCTTCAAATTCGACTTCGAGCTTTGTCCACGCCTCGCCGCGCGTATTTTTTGCCCCCCACGAAAGGCGGAAAAGGCTCTTTTTGTCCAAATAGGCAAAAATTTCTTCCAGCGGCATATCTTTGACAATTTTTGCGCCTAATTTTTGGGGAAGCGGAATGGGTGCCGACTTAATCTTGGATTGTTGTCCCGCGACATTTTTCTTAACCGGAGCAGATACCCGCTCGACTTCGCGCGTGATTTGGACTTGGAGTTTCTCCATCAACGCTGGTCTAACGTCGGCATTTTGCAACGATTCCATTGTCTCAAGACCTTCAAAGGCATCTTTGCAGTAGAAGGCTCCACCCAGATAATACTCTTTTTCTCCAACCGTATTGATTCTCATCCCAAAACGCCGATTGATCGCCGCACCGCCCAAGAGCACAGGGATATTCTTCCCGCGTCGATGTAGCTCATTCACAATCAACGGCATCTGCTTCGATGTACTCACCAGCAGAGCCGAAAGACCGATTGCGTCCGCGTTTTCTTCAATCGCGGTGTTGATAATTGTCTCCGCCGGAACTTGCTTGCCCAAATCCACGACTTCAAAGCCGTTATTGCTCAAAATTGTCTTGACCAGATTTTTGCCAATATCATGCACATCGCCGTAAACGGTGGCTAAGACCAATTTTCCTTTCGATGTCCCTTCGGCGCGTTCAAGATATTGCTCTAATTGTGCGACCGCTTTCTTCATCACCTCAGCGGATTGGAGAACGAAGGGCAAAATCAGCTCACCCGCACCGAATTTTTCACCGACTTCCTTCATGGCGGGGAGAAGGACGTTGTTGAGGACATAGATGGCATCATCGTGTTTTTTCTCTTCAATAATCTCAGAGATTTTGCCTGTGATGATTTCATCTACGTCATCTTCCACGCTTGCCGACTCTCCCACCTTCATTGGCTGGCGATGCACAATCCGCCAATGGAGTCTTTCGGCGAGTGTCATCCCTTCGGTAGGATCAATCTGTGTTGAGGAAATAGTCGCTGAACGCCCGTCAAAATACTCAATAACGCGTTGAAGTGCATCCGCTCTTCGATTGAAAATTAAATCTTCAACCAATTCACGCTCGTTGTCGGGGATTTCTGCATAAGGTGGGGTCGTTGCCGGGTTAATAATTGCCATATCCAACCCCGCTTGGACGCAGTGGTAGAGAAAAGCACTGTTGATAACATGGCGGGCGGCTTTGCTCAAACCAAAGGAAACATTACTCACACCCAGAGAAGTGAAAACGCCGGGCAGTTCCGCTTTAATCAGCTTGATGCCTTCAATCGTGTCTTTTGCTGAATCAATATATTCCGCTTCGCCGGTGGCGAGGGTGAAGGTGAGGGCATCGAAAATCAAATCTTCGGATTTCAACCCATGATCATGAATGGCAATATCATGAATCCGCTTGGCGATTTCCAGTTTCCGTGCGGCGGTTTTCGCCATGCCGATCTCATCAATGGTCAACGCCAGCACGGTGGCATTGTGACGGCGCGCC
>CAZERH010000202.1:0-4435 GCA_964515535.1 uncultured Anaerolineaceae bacterium | reverse complement strand
GCGCGGTAAAAAGCACGTTCAAATCGTACTCACGCTCAATCCGCTCTTGGATGATTTCCATGTGGAAAAGACCTAAAAATCCCGCCCGAAAACCAAATCCCAGGGCTTGGGATGTCTCCGGCTCGTAGACGAGGGAGGCATCATTGAGCTGTAATTTTTCCAATCCATCTCGGAGTTCGGTATATTCTTCTGCCACAACGGGATAGATTCCGGCGAAAACCATCGGCTTCGGCATCTGATAGCCGGGAAGCGGGGTTCGCGCGGGAATTTTGGCTTGGGTGACGGTATCCCCAACGCGGCAGTCTTGGATAGTTTTCAAGCCGGTCGCAATATAACCAACTTCGCCCGCGCTCAGAGTCTTTGTCGTTTTCATTACAGGAGCAAAGATACCGATCTCAACCGGTTTGACGTTACTCTTTGTTGCCATCAACTCTAATGTGTCGGTATGCTTGAGCGACCCGTCCACCACGCGGACGTAGGCGATGACACCCTTATAAGAATCATAATGCGTATCAAAAATCAACGCGCGGAGGGGCGCATTCGCGTCCCCTTTTGGCGACGGGACTTGTTTCACCACCGCCTCCAGCACCGCAGGGATATTGATATTATTCTTCGCCGAAATACGGAGGATGGAATCAGCGTCCCCACCGAGTAGGCTGACAATATCGTTCGCCACTTTATCGGGATCGGCGGAGGGCAGGTCAATTTTGTTGATAACGGGGATAATCTCCAAATCCGCATCAAGCGCAGAGTAAAGATTTGCCAAAGTTTGGGCTTCGATGCCCTGAGTCGCGTCCACAACGAGAATCGCGCCTTCACAGGCGTTCATGGCGCGGCTCACCTCGTATCCGAAATCGACATGCCCGGGGGTGTCGATCAAGTTCAGGTCATAGGTCGTTCCGTCTTCTGCGGTGTAATCCATATACACAGCGGAGGCTTTAATCGTCACGCCTTTTTCGCGTTCTAAATCCATATCATCCAAAATTTGCGCGGTCATATCTCGGTCGGCGATGGTGTCGGTGAGTTGCAAAAGCCGATCGGCGAGAGTCGATTTTCCGTGATCTATATGGGCGATGATGGAGAAATTTCTTGTATTTTTACTCATATTTTTTCTTAGGGTTATTCACCACAAAGGCACAAAGGTCACAAAGCATTTCTTTGTGACCACGAAGAAAACTTTGTGTACTCTGTGTATTCGTAGTGATTGTAGATTCAGATTTTACAGCGGAGGGAAGTATACCATTTTGTTTTTCGAAAAACTTACAGAACACCTAAAGCATCCGGCTCTAAGCATAGCGCGAGATGATCTAAAACAGGTCGGTAATAACCTCCCTCTGCGCAGGTGAGGCATAGCTTTAGCCCATCTTGATAAATTTCTCGTTGGTTATTAATTTCTTCCCCGCAAATATCGCAGTTGGTGCGTATGCCTGCGCGGGAAATAATCTCGGCTATGGGGGTGTTGAGAATCACATTGCTAAGGATGAACATTTCATCATCGGGCATGATTTTGTAGGCTTGCATTTGGGCAAAATAATGTTTGGGTTCATCGGGTGCGTGGAGGTAGGCACGCTCGCGGATGTCTAGGGTGGGGGTAACGCGTACCGCCTGCCCCCCAGCCACATCTACGAATGTAGCGGCGGTTTTGCCATAATCTTCTATGCGGAGGGTACGGTGTCCAACGGTGCAATCTGTTGCGGCGATTACACCATCTACAAAACATCCGTCACTTTCTGTGATGACCATTAATCGTTTTTTTGGCGGGGGTTCTTGGAATCCGAGTGCTTTCATGCCCAATAATCCCAAACGCACGCCAAGAATTTGACGCGGGCAAAGGTGAGCGTGTTGTGATGCAGATTTTTCGAGCAAAGTTTGAAGGTTCATTATATTCTCCAAAATAAAACGAGACTATCTCAACAAAAAAGAGATAGTCTCGCGCAAATGCGATACTAGGTCTCCTTTCCAAATACGGGGGGGCAAGGTGTTTTCACCTTTACCCGGGCATCTACGAAGTAGAGCGGCTTGATTGCCATGAGAGAACTTTTAGGCAGGCAAGCTCGGAGAGAGTTGAATTTTGCTAAAAAGAGCCTAAATGTTTCTCCATGGGTTTGGCTTGAGCATCTGTTGAGCAGAATAAGACTAATAATCGGGATGTTTTCTTTCGTGCATTTTCCCAATGATGGGAAATACTGGCGTCAAAAAGCAGGCTGTCGCCTGTTTTGAGCGCGTAAGCTTTTCCGGCTATTACACACGTTACGCTACCGTCCAGGCAATAGACAAATTCGCGTCCGGCGTGATTAATATCTTGAGGGGTTTCCGCACTTTTTTTAAGCGTAACAAGGATTGGTTCTGCGCCAAGTTTCGGTAGTCCGTCTCCCAGATTTTCCAGTTCTCCGTTTGCGAAATGTGTGATAGTCCGTTGTCCCTGTTGCTGGTAGACCACACTTTGTTTTTCCTCTTCGCAGATAAAAAACGCGCTGATATGAATTCGTAAACCACGTGCCAATAATTGAAGGGTACTGACATTGGGGTAAGTTTTTTCGTTTTCAATCAGGCTAAGTGTATTTGCACTTAATTTACAGCGTTTTGCCAAAGCGCGGATGGTTAAGCCGCGCTCGATTCGCATGGCACGAACGCGAAGCCCAACACGGACACAATCTTCGTCCGCTAGTATTTTTTGTTCTTTTAGAACAACGTCAGCTCCGTAGGGTGACTCTGCAATTGTTTTCTCGTTATTATCAATATCTTGTGGCACAGAAAACTCCTCTTTTCTTAGGATAAAAATAATTTAAGATGCCCGTCTGTTTGGGTTTCAATGCGAAACTCGGACAAATTTTCTTTTGCGGGTCCCTGTAAAACCTCGCCATCTTCATTAAAACGTGAACCGTGACAAGGACAACTCAAATCCGCATCATCTTGCTCTAGCGTACAGCCGAGATGTGTGCAAGTTAAGCTCAGGGCGGAAAATCCTTCTTCGGTATGGTGCAAGATGGCGGGGATTTCTTCCAGCAGGGTGCTTGAGCCGAGGGGATAATCTGTCGCAAGCCCTAAATCAAATTCGGTGGGGGCGGGGGCTTCGCTTTGGTAGCCGAAAAAGCGAAGCAACGCGCCGAATCCCAGCAGACCGCTAGCGGTAAGCAGGGCGCGGTTGGCGATTTTTAGGAAGTCTCGGCGAGAAATTTCACTCATTTTAATGCTCCACCTCATGACATTCATGGCAATAACGCGATTCTTGCTCATTTGGGTTTTGCTCGCATTCAGTATTCATCACAGCATTGAAACTAAAGCGTTCTTTCGTCACTTTACCAATTAATTCGTAAGTCCCATCATCCAATGGGCGGATATTCCAGAGCGGTTCGCCTTTTTCGGTGACTAAAATTGTATCGCCGAGTGCCAAATCTACAACGGGGTTTAACTGTGCTAAGCGAAAAGCCAAATCATCGGGGTCGGTTAAAACCTTCGTGAGGGGCAATTCAGTCAGCGTGCCGTGACAGGTTTGGCACTGCACATATTCCATATCCGCTTGCGTGGCGTGGATGTCACCGTCTCCCATCGCTTCGGCGCGGGTGTGGCAGTCGATACAATCCAGCGTATATTCGCATTGCGTAAATTGGGCAATCGGCTGGTAATAATCGTGCAGGCGGTCGGTCGAGGTGTCGGTGCGCTCGTCAAATGCCATCGTCCGCAAATTATAATTGCCGCGATTATGGCAGGTATTACATTGCGTATACGAAATCTCGGTAGTCAATTGATGCACCACGTTTTGGGGCGTATGACACGCTGAGCAACCCGTCTCGCGGGCATAAACATCGCCTTCGGGCGGGGTTGCGCTCAAATGGCAGGTGAGACAATTCTCTTCAAAGGATTGCAGGAGGGGATTGCCCTCATGCGCGAATTCTGCGAGGCTCAAAATCCCTGTTTGGGAGGGGAGACTGACATCCTGCACGGCGATTGCACCCATCTGCGGGGAGAGGCTTTTTTGCGCCCCGAAGCTAAAGCGGATATTGGCGATTGCGCCCGCGTATGTGGCTTGGATGCTCGTTTGGACGCGTTGGATGTGGTCCCGTTCTTCCGATTCGCTCCCGGAATGACAGTTGCTCCCGCCACACGACTCTTCTGCTACGGAGAGATCGGAGGGATTTGCCCCGCCCCTCATACTGGAATGCGCTAAATTCGCGTCAAGGGCAAGAGGCTCGCCGCCGTGACAGATGACGCATCCGAAAGTCTCTACATCATGCGAGGGGCTGATTTCTGCCAAATCCGCGTGACAGGTGAGGCAGTATTCCGCCTCGCCTGTGAGGGTGGGGGTGAGGGGAATTGGGGTGGGTTGACGCGAATCGTGCCACCATGCGAAGAGGAGAGTAACGAGAAGGAGGGCGGAGGCGAGGAGAGTCTTTTTAGAGGACATTTTAGGATAGTGATGAGTGAAAAGTGAAGT
>CAZERH010000201.1:0-4439 GCA_964515535.1 uncultured Anaerolineaceae bacterium | reverse complement strand
TACACTGCCGAAGACGGGGTCGCAGGATTAAAAGCCGCACGCATATTCGAACCGGATTTGATTGTGCTTGATTTAATGCTACCCGGCATAGACGGTGTAGAGGTATTGACGCGTCTGCGCCGCGAATCGGACGTGTACGTCATCTTGCTCACTGCGAAAACAGAGGAGATGGATCGTGTGCTAGGTCTTACCATCGGCGCAGATGATTATGTCACCAAGCCCTTTAGCCCGCGCGAACTAACGGCACGCATCAAATCCGCGCTGAGACGCATCCGCAACATGAGCAAGCCAAAAAATGCTCGTGCCGTTTTATCCTTTCAGCATACACTCATTGATATAGGGGCGCGAAAAGTCACGGTAGACGATATCCCTATAGAATTAACAGCCATAGAATTCGACTTACTCAAATCCCTTGCCGAAAACAGTGGGCGAGTTCTCTCCCGCGAGCAATTGCTTGAAAATGTTTGGGGAGAATCTTATTTCGGTGAAACCCGCGTGGTGGACGTGCATCTTGGTCATGTTCGCAAAAAGATGGGGCGCGATGATTTGATTGCCACAGTGCGCGGCGTTGGTTATAGATTTGAGGATGAAAAACGATAATGGATTATTTCCGCAAGCATTTGGGCGCAAAATTGTTTTTATCGTACTTAGCCGTAATTTTAGTGGGGGCATTGGCTTTAGCGATAGCTACCCAATTTGCCGTGAGACCCGCATTCAATCGACATATAGGCACGATGGAAGAATTTACTCCGAATGGCAATAACCCTGACGGGACGGGTCAGAGACGCAACCAGCAGGAGGGGTTTGGTAAAGAGCTATATACTAATTTTCAAGACTCTTTTCGTGAAGCCCTAAGCTGGTCAGCTTTTACAGCGGGAATTGCCGCGCTCTTGGTCAGTCTTTATTTAAGTCGCCGAGTGGTTACACCCGTACGCGCAATGAGGGCGGCAAGCCAACGCATTGCTGACGGGCATTATGAGGAACGCGTTCAAGAGGAAGGTATGGATGAACTCTCTCAACTCGCCCACAGCTTCAATCAGATGGCTGAAAAATTAGAGAGGGTTGAGGATAGACGCCGCCAACTAATAGGAGATGTAGCACACGAACTACGCACGCCATTAACGACCATCAAAGGCTCTGTGGAGGCGTTAGAAGATGGAATTTTACCCGCGACCTCCGAAACCTATAGCCAAATTTTGCATGAGGCAGAGCGGCTGAATCATCTAGTGGATGATTTGCAGGAATTAAGTCGCGTAGAGGCGGGGGCTTATGAGTTGAATTTAGCTTCGGTATCTCCCGCACTAATTATCCAAACAATCCACAAGCGATTTGACTATCAATTTGCCAAAAAGGGAATTGCCTTCAAGAGCGACATGCCTGCCAACCTCCCCCCTATTCGCGGAGACGAAAGGCGCATTATTCAGATATTAACCAATTTATTAACAAACGCCTTAAGCTACACCCCCGAAGGTGGTGAAGTCAACTTGAGCGTTACTTTAGCGAATAACGCGCTCCGATTTGCGGTTAAAGATAACGGAGTCGGTATTCCAAGCGAGCATTTACAGAATATCTTCACCCGTTTTTATCGCGTAGACAAATCGCGTTCACGTCACGCGGGCGGGAGCGGGATTGGGCTAACGATTGCGAAGCATCTTGTTGAAGCCCATGGCGGTAAAATTTGGGTGGAAAGCGAAGGAGAGGGAATGGGAAGTACCTTTATCTTTGAGTTACCAATCTGATTGACTGACAAATCTTAAGAAACTCACCACAGAGAGCACTGAGAGCACAGAGAAGCTTTAAAAACATGAGAAAAAACTCTGTGGTCTCTGTGAACTTCGCGTAGCACCCCACATGTATTTGTGGGGCTGTGGTAAAAAAAATGCCCTGAAATTAGTTTTGTCAGTCAATCAGGTTGCCAATAGAGTAATGCTTCTTGCTCACTCTCCTAAAAAGATCTCTAAAATTTCTGTGTATTCTTTTTCGTGCATATAAGAAAAATGCCCAACATTATGAAGCGTTTCAACGGATGCGCCGGAATACGCCTCTTTGAGTTGCTCGCGCAACGCCAACTCAACCAAAGGGTCGTTGTCGGCTTCTATAATGAGTACAGGGATACCCAGTGCTTCTATATCTGCAACATCAAAAGACTCAACAATGCACCGAAAACGCCCAACTTCTTGTGCCTTAGTCATTCGCCCCCCAAACTGCTCCATCATATAGGCTAAAACGATTTCAGAATATCCCGAAGCGGGGTAAACATTTTCAACAATGCTTCCTTTGAGAACATCCATAATCAGCCATTCGGGGAGATATGGCAAAGCGGCACCAATGCTTTTATTCTTTTCCGCAATGATGTCATTTGGCGGGAAGGTGTTTGCAAAAACCGCACGCTCAATTCTCTCTGGGTGGTTTACAAGCAAGTATTGCGCAAAATAACCGCCCAAAGAAGAGCCAACAACACTAAATTTGTCCACATCTTCTTTTTCAAGAATAGCAAGCAAGCCGGCATCAATCTCATCGAGCGTACTCACGGGCGGGTAAGTCACCGAAATTAGGCGATAATCATCTTCGAACGCATTTAGCTGATTCCACCAAATATCATAAGCCCCCGTCATGCCATGCAAGAAAAGGATTGTTTCTTCTCCCTGCCCCATTGCAATATAGTCCCAAGTCACGCCATTCACATCAAGTTTCTGCACAGGGTGTGTTTCTCTAAAATCTTGCAAGGACGCAACGGTTTCTGCGTCCACTTTCGCATAAATTTCTTCAAAAGACCCGCTGGGGGTTGGCTTCAAATAAAAGGCGGCGACCAGCACTACAAATGCCAAGGGAATAATCCACTTTAGTTTTTTACGCATTTTTTCTCCTTCACCTAAAATATAATGTCTATCTAATTAATCTTCCCCCGCCATCAACTTGACGCGCTCCCACGGAGGGAGATTGGATTCGTCCGCCAGCGTTTTTCGTAGCTCAAAGAGTTGATCGCGGAGCAGGGCGGCTTTTTCAAACTCCAAATTGGACGCGGCTTCTTTCATCCCTTTTTCGACTTGGGCGATAATCCGCTTCAACTCCGATTTGGGCAGGGTTGCCCCTCCAATCGTATATTCAGCTTTTGGCTCGGCAATTGCCCCCGCTTTGCCGGAGAGTTGGTCGGTGAGATCGCGCACTTCTTTCATGATGCTGATGGGTTCAATCCCATGTTTTTTATTATGCGCAATTTGTTTCTCTCTACGGCGATCTGTTTCGTCTGTGGCGCGTTTCATCGAAGCGGTGATTCGGTCGGCATACATGATCACCCTCCCATTCACATGCCGCGCCGCGCGCCCGATGGTTTGGATTAACGCCGTATCCGAGCGCAAGAAGCCCTCTTTATCGGCATCCAAAATCGCGACGAGGGAGACTTCAGGCAAATCGAGTCCCTCGCGCAGAAGGTTAATCCCGACCACAACATCGAAAACGCCCAAACGCAAATCACGCAAAATGCTAACACGCTCGAGTGTGTCAATCTCCGAGTGCAAATACTGCACCTTGATTCCCAATTCCAACAAATAATCTGAAAGGTCTTCAGACATTCGTTTAGTAAGCGTGGTCACCAAAACACGTTGACCAATCTCCGTGCGTTGGCGAATTTCGTTAATCAGATCATCAATCTGCCCTTCGATGGGACGCACATCTACGGGCGGGTCAGTTAATCCCGTCGGGCGAATAATTTGCTCGACCACCGCTTCTTTATGTCCCATTTCATAAGGTCCCGGTGTGGCGGAGGTATAAACCGTATAGCCCATATGTTGCTCAAATTCACCAAATTTGAAAGGGCGATTATCTAACGCTGAAGGAAGCCGAAAACCATATTCAATAAGAGTTTCTTTGCGCGAACGATCCCCTTTATACATGCCGCGCACTTGTGGGACGGTCATGTGACTCTCATCCATAATCAGTAGATATTCGCTGGGGAGGAAATCCATCAGCGTCCACGGAGGCGTACCTGGGGCGCGTTGGTCGAAATGACGGGAATAATTTTCGATGCCGGAGCAAATCCCGACTTCACGGAGCATCTCTAAATCGTATTTGGTGCGTTGTTCAATCCGCTGAGCTTCGAGATAATTTTCATTCTTCTTGAAAAAAGCAATCCGCTCTTCGAGTTCGAGTTCTATATCTCGGAAGGATTCTTTACGTTTTTCTTCATCGGTTAGATAATGTTTGGCAGGGAAAATCTCTACGCTTTCGGGTTCGGTCAGTATCTCACCGGTGAGGGGATTGAATTCCATAATCCGCTCCACTTCATCACCGAAGAAGGCAATCCGGTAGCCGCGTTTGGCTTCGTAGGCGGGCATAATTTCTAGCGTATCGCCGCGCACGCGGAAACGACCGGAACGAAGCTCGAGGTCGTTCCGCTGATATTGACCATCGACCAAGCGTCTGACAAGAGCGTTCCGCCG
>CAZERH010000200.1:0-4449 GCA_964515535.1 uncultured Anaerolineaceae bacterium | reverse complement strand
ATTTGTGGGGCTGTGGTAAAAAACGCCCTGAAATTAGTTTTGTCAGTCAATCAGGCAATGGCTCTAATACTTATGCACGCGTAGCGGTTTTCCACCCATCAAATGCAAATGTAGATGGTATACCACCTGCCCACCCTCTTTCCCTGTATTGATTGTTAAACGATAGCCGCGCTCGGCAATTCCCTCTTCTACAGCTATTTTTTGTGCTACCGTAAACAAATGCCCGATTAACGCCTCATCTTCTACCGTGACTTCATTCAACGAGGGGATATGCTTATTCGGCACAATCAAAACATGAATCGGCGCGGCAGGTTGAATGTCTCGAAAAGCGGTTACAAGTTCATCTTGATATAAAAACTCTCCGGGGATTTCTTTAGCAATAATTTTGCAAAAAATACAATCTTCAGACATATTACTCTCCATAATTTCAATTTTGAAAAAGATTAAACTCAAAGACCACTAAGATGCTCTAAGAAAAAATCCGTGATTGCTCAAAAAGTTGGTGGTTAATTATTGCGTATTGCGTAAAACGCAATGTTTTTACGCAATACGTTTTGTGCGTAGGGGCGGACGGCTGTCCGCCCCAGTCATCACATCTTTATTTTGAGCAACTACAAACATCCTTTGTACCTTTCTTCGTAAACTTTGTGTTTAAAATAAATCAAGGCGCAAGCGTCGGGATTGCGCCATAAGTCGGGGCACAAACGATGTCATAATACTCTAGCTCTATCGCTTTATTTTGCTCGGCGTACGCGGCGGCTTCTTTGCCGATAATGCGTACTTCGTCTATATGCCCGCCCGCCACAATATCCGCATAGCGCGGCAAAGTCATCAAGGGGTCGTTCATTGTCCCATCGGGAATGATATAGGGGCGCATTTCATCTTTTCCATCGCCCAAAGGAATCCAATTGAACATCACCGGACCACGTGGGTTGGTTGTAAATCCCAGCCTATAGCCCAACTCGCGCGCAGTCGCAATTGGACGCAAGCCAAATCCGCCACCGGGCCATATAATCGCGATCGGCGTATTCCCGTAATGCTCTCGAATCCCTGTAATCGAACCCTGTAACTCACTCAAAATATATTCATCGCTCGAATTATCGCTCATCGGGATATTATGAATCACCCCATGCGCCTGATAATCCACCCAGCCCTCCGCCGCGAGGGCAGCGTTCTCATCCCAAATCAATTGGATTGTATCGGGATGGCTGATAAAGCCGTTCGTCACCGTCCAGCCGTATTTCTCGTAATAGGGACGGAAATTATTATTGAAATACTGCGCATAATGGCGGTCATCCGAAATCAAAAGCACCGAGCGCGGCGGTATTTTCGCATTGCTTTCCAAAAAACCGGCTAACTGCTCGGTGTTGATTGCCTGAAATCCCTGTTCTCGCAAATTCTCCAACAGCTTACGCAAATCACTCGCACTAATCTGATAGGGCTTATCCACCTCGCCTTTTGTGATTCCGTGAATCATCACCACCATCACCACCGTGCCGGGTGCGCTCTTATTCGGGTCCCATTTTGCATTGAGATACTCGCAGGTATCCGCAATATAGCTATGCGGAACATCAAGCGGATTTAAGCCGGATGATTGATATATCGCGGGCAAGGCAGGTGGGGTGCGGATTGCGGTTGGGCTGGGGATCGGCGTCTCGGTAGGCAAGTCGGTTGGGGGGATCGCCTCGGCTGTTTGCGTATATTCTGCTTGGATAGTTGCCAATGCTTCGGACGCGATTTGGGCTGGGTCGGCGGCAGTGGGCGTAGGATTTGTTGAAGAGCCGCATCCCGTCAATAAAATGCCGAGCAAGCCCAAAACAAGGGCGAGACGAAAGTCCATATTACGAGAAAGTTTTTTTACCATAAGAAATTTATTTGTGAGAGACTTCAAAAGTCTTAAACGATGCTTTTTAGGGAAAGGTCATTTGCGAGACTTTTGAAGTCTACGCCTGTTTCAATCCCAACAACCCACCTGCAGATTCAGCTTCTCGCGTGCCGCGCAAAATGGCTTGCGCCAACGCTTCGGCGGCAAATGCGCCGATGGTCGAGATATCCGCTTTTTTCTTGCCGGTGGAGAGGGCAAAAATAGTGTCGCCATCGAGCATGGTATGCGCCGGACGGATGGTGCGCGCGAGGGCATCTTGCGCCATTTGGGCGACTTTGGTGGCTTCAGTTTTGCTCAGTTTTGCATTCGTTGCCACCGCACCGATTACGGTATTGCCGCGTGCCGCAATCTTCATCACCGTGCGACCGGCGAGAGTTTGCATCACATGGAGGGTATCGGCAAATTCGCCTTTCTCGCCGATTTTTAACGGACCCACCTGTGCGGAACGTGCGCCTGCCAAAATAGCCCCGTCTTGCGGATTGATCACATCGCCAAAAGCATTCACCGCGACAATTGCTCCGACAATCACTCCACCCCCAATCTCAATGCTGGCTGTGCCGAGACCGGCTTTCATTGCGTTTTGCATCCCCAAGATTTTGCCGACTGTGGCTCCCATCCCCGCTCCGATATTGCCAGTCTGGGCATTTTCAGCGGAGGCAGATTGGGCGGCTGTGTAGCCCATCTCTGCATTGGGACGGATATCGGCACGCCCAATGGCGAGATCAAATAAGACCGCCGCCGGAACAATCGGGACACGCGCCACGCCCACATCGAAGCCAATTTTCTGCTCTTCGAGATAACGCATCACGCCAGTTGCCGCGTCCAAGCCAAAAGCCGAACCGCCGGAGAGCAAGAGCGCGTGAATTTTCGAGATTAAGTTGACCGGGGCAAGCAAGTCGGTTTCACGCGTGCCCGGCGCACCGCCGCATTGATCCACCCCCGCGACCGCGCCTTTCCTGCAAATCAGCACGGTACAGCCGGTCAGCGCATCCGCATCCTGTGCGTGACCAACTTCGATACCGGGGACATCGGTGATGCTATTTTTCATGGGTTATTTTTGGTCGCTCATCAACGCCAATAATTCTTGCCATTCTTCTTCAAAAAAATGCACTGTGACATTATTGAGTTCGAGATGATAGGTGGTTTCTCCATCGGGCTCTTCGGCTTTCCAGAGCGCATAATTTTTGGTTTCAGCTACGGTGGTTGTTTTCGGTTCTACAGGGTTATCCATTTTTTCTCCTATATTTTATTGGGTTTCAGGTTTCAGCGTTGTGATTATACTAGACATTGGGGGAGGGTTTTAGCCTACGGGATGCTGGGTTGCGGAGGGTAATAATGCGGTTATTTTTTCGTAATGTTTTCGAATAAGGTCGCATATTTCTAAGGGGATACTGTCTTCATTTTTATGTGTTATCGGGTCAGGGATATTATAGGAAATTCCGATGGTTGCCTCTGCGAGCATATAAATTTTATTTTTGACTTGCGGATACTCATTAGATAAGGCTTCTTTTTGTCCTTGTTCCATAACAAGAATCAAATCGGCTTTGTCTAAAATCTCATTGCTAACTACCCGAGAGCGATGATTTTGAATATCCAAGCCTAATTTTTCTGCTTGGGTGCGCGCGTCTTGCATTGGGGGAAATCCATCTTTCGTCCATGTTCCTGCGCTTGAAATATGCCAATTTTCTTCTTCCCCGCGTTTCGTTGTTTCCGCTTTGAAGCACGCCTCAGCGATGGGTGAACGATAACGATTTGCCATACAAACAAATAGGATATTAGTCATTTTCTACCTCTGTTTTATACGAACAGTGGGTCATCTGTGGGTGCAATCCATCTCCGGCTCTAAACTGTTTGGCAAAAAGCAGGAAGGGCGGAGGGGATTATTCTCTATCAAGACATCCACCCAATCGGCATTGGGGATATTTAAGTCGGGATATGTGTCTCGTAGCGTTTCGCGGTACCAAGATTCAGTAAAGAGTCCCTGAGATATGATTGCTACGTCCGGACGTAATTTTTCTGCAAAATGAAAATACCACAAGGAAAAAAGTGCTTCATCGCTATCAGCAATAATCACGGCATCTTTGGGAGCCGATGACAAGATTGTTCGCGCGTATTGCTCGGCTCTGGTATCTGCTGAAATATCCATTTCAGGGAGCAATAGGATTGCACGCATCATAATAGCCAAAAGAATGATTATTGTAGCGATATTTTTAATTCGGGGTGTTCTTGAAATTTTATCAAGAAAATAGGCACTGCTTTGCCCAATCCAAATGGCGAAAGAGAGCAGAACAGGAATGAGATAGACATAAGAATCGGGAGAAAAATAAATAATTGAAAAAAAAGAATAAATGAGTGCTATCCAAATGAGCATGAAGTGTAGCTTTACCGGCTTGAAGAGATAGATTATAGCGAATAATCCGAGAAATAGCCCTAGTAAACTCAACTCTTCTAAAAGAAAATTTCTCCAAAGGCGTATTCCTGAGAGAAGATGGTCTCCTGAGATGTGCGCTAAGCGATTCTGATATATTGACCCGCTGACCAACCACCAAAACCCTTTCCAATCT
>CAZERH010000199.1:0-4476 GCA_964515535.1 uncultured Anaerolineaceae bacterium | reverse complement strand
CCGGGAAAGGTTTTGGTGGATTTTACCGAATCCAAAATTTCGGTATAAAGGGGCAAGGCACGGATGGCGTTGAGGAGAGATTTCACCTTATGAAACATCCCCGTCTCTGAACAAAACTCCAAACGAATGTGAAGAGCACAGATGAGGAGCAACTGCGCTCCCTTTTGGTCATTCCGCTCAGGAATCGGCTATTTCTTTTCATTATATTTATTCATCGCTGTATCCATCCCCTCCTCCACAAACGCGAAAACCGCATCTGCGGCACGATCGAGGGTTTCGGAGAGAATTTGTTCATCCCCTTTAGCAAAATCTTGCAAAACATACGCCGCCGCATCCATCCGTCCCGGCGGGCGACCGATGCCCAAGCGCAGGCGCGGAAAATCGTTTGTGCCGAGTCGCTGAATCGTAGATTTGACTCCCTTTTGCCCCCCCGCCCCGCCACCCGGGCGCAAACGAATCGTGCCAAAAGGTAAATCGAGGTCATCATGAACGAGCATGAGTTTTTCAAGGGGAACTTTATAAAAATGCGCTAATCCCTGCACCGCCTGCCCGGAAAGATTCATAAAAGTTTGCGGTTTGGCGAGAATAATTTTGGCATCATCATGGCGCGCTGAGGCAATCAATGCCTTAGACTGCAAGCGACTCATGCGCGCATTCAGACGAATCGCTAAACGATCAATCAACATAAAACCGATATTATGGCGGTTTTCTCTATATTCGCGACCCGGATTGCCCAAGCCAATGATGAGGTAAGTTTCGGTCATAGGTTATTTCTCTCTTTTTTCAACTTCTTATTTTAACACAAAGCAAAGCTAACTTAAGGTAAAATACGCGTGTGAATCTAAATATCGTTGCGCTTGCTGGCGGCGTTGGCGGAGCAAAACTCGCTCACGGTCTCGCCCAAATTCTCCCTCCCGAAAAGCTAACCATCATCGTTAACACCGGTGACGATTTTGAACATCTCGGCTTATCCATTTCGCCCGATTTGGATACAGTCTGCTATACGTTGGCGGGATTAGCGAATCCACTCACGGGATGGGGGCGGATAGACGAGACGTGGAACACAGCCGAAAATATCGCCAAATTAGGGGGACCAACGTGGTTTCAACTTGGTGACCGTGACCTCGGCACCCATCTGGTAAGAAGCCATCGCCTCCGCAAAGGAGATACTCTCTCGCAAATCACACGTGATTTTTGCACAGACTGGAGAATTAAGCACAGAATTTTACCAATGACAGATGCCCCCATGCCAACCATCGTCAACACCATTGAAATGGGCGAGCTTCCTTTTCAAGAATACTTTGTCCATCAACGCTGTGAGCCAACCGTAAAAGGATTTCGCTTTGAAGGGGCAGAGAATGCACGTCCCGCGGAGGGGGTTGCAGAGGCGATTAACGATGCAGACGCGGTCGTGATTTGCCCATCCAACCCCTGGGTGAGCATCGATCCTATTTTGGCAGTCACCAAATTAAAATCCACGCGCACACCCGTCATCGCCATCTCTCCGATTATTGGCGGGAAAGCGGTCAAAGGTCCCGCGGCAAAAATGTATCGGGAGTTGGGAATCCAGCCCTCCGCGTTGGCTGTTGCCAAACATTATGAGGGGCTTTTGACGGGTTTTATTTTCGACACGCTAGATGCAAAACTAGAAAAAAACATCAAAGAATTAGGGATGAAAACACTGATTTGCGATACGCTGATGAGAGATTCAAAAGGACGGCGGCGCGTTGCAAAAGATGTGCTAAAATTCATCTATACTCTGCTTTAAAAGGATTTTTATGACAATCTGGGCTATCGTGCCAGTAAAACCACTCCGACGCGGAAAATCGCGTTTATCTGAAACGCTAACAGAAGATGAGCGAGCTGAACTTAATAGCTTATTATTAGCTCACACTTTAAAAACATTAAAAGAAACACCAAAAATTAACGAGGTTTTGGTCGTGAGCCGTGACCCAAAGGCTTTAGCGATTGCGCATGACCACGAAGCGCGCACCATTCGCGAAGATGGTTCGCCGGAATTGAATACCGCGTTGGAACGCGCTACCGCTGTCGCCAAAATTTATGAGGCAAAAAGTGTGTTGATTTTACCCGCAGACTTGCCCTTGATTTCACAGATAGATATTGAAAAACTACTCTCCACCGCAAATGGCGGAAAACGCGTGGTCGTGATTACGCCAGACCGCCATAAAAACGGGACAAACGCTCTGCTTGTTTCACCGGCGGGATTAATTGAATACGATTATGGGGAGAAATCTTTTGAACGTCATTGCGAACTCGCCCGTCAAGCCGGTGCACGCCTAGAAATTTGCGAACTCCCCTCAATTGAATTAGATCTCGATCTGCCCGAAGATTTAGAGTTGGTGGCGGAGGAGATTAATTTTACTTTTGGGCATGTGAGGGAGTAGGAAAACAGTTTTAAGACCGCACAGACATACCCTAAAGGGCATGATATTAACGCACCGTACTAATAAATAGAGAAACCCGACTAAGGTCAGCTCAATACATGAGAAACGGTAGTTAAATCACTCCCACAGACCTACATTAATTCACGTCAAAAGAGAATACAACATGGCACAAATGAATTACCCTCATGCTCCACAAGGTTGTACCCCAGGTGAGAGAGTTATCTTCAATACACTTAAACGACATCTCCCAAATGATTATTATGTTTTGTATGAGCCAACCTTGTTTGGGAAAAAAGCAAGTGCTCGTCCAGATTTTGTTGTATTGGGAAAAGATATTGGGTTAGCCATTATAGAAGTCAAGGATTGGAGCGTCGACAGAATACACAGTGCCAATCGTAACCAATTTGAAATTATCAGCGGCAAGAAAATCGATGCACGGACCAATCCGGAAAAACAAGTTGAACTCCAATACAGAAGATTTACGGATGAGCTTGAGCGTTATAGCGATACTGAGCCAGAAAAATACAATACTCTTTTAGAAAAGAATGGACAATATAAGGGAAGGCAAGTTTTTTCTATTTCTAAACTGGTTGCTTTTCCAAATATAACCCAACATGGCTGGAAAACATCTGAATTGAAACTGTTTCACATGCTTAATTCAGAATTGGTTCTGTTACGGGAAGACCTCGGGGACGCTCTCATATCTCGCCTCCAACAGGCACGTTTTTTCAACGTGTCTCTATCGAAGGAACAGATGAATACGCTAAAGTGGATGCTTTCTCCTGAAACTCGCGTTCCTTTGTCGCAAGGAAAACTATTTACCCTCGACCCTGAACAAGTTGGAATCGCAAAAATAGACACTTATTTACCGCCACAAGCTCTAAGACTTTCTAAAAAACCACATGCTATGCTCGTGAGAGGTGTTGTTGGAAGTGGAAAAACATTGATTTTACTTTTCCGAGCTAAATTTATCAGTGAACAAAACCCAAATTGGCGCGTCTTGATATTAACGTATAATAAATCTTTAAAAAAGTACTTAGAAAAGATTTTCAAGCAAATTGGAGGCGATCCCGATAGGGTAGAAATTATCAACTTCCATAAATGGTGTAGTAATATGCTATCCCCTCACGGTCTATTTAAAAGCCCTCAAAACGGAAGTAGCCAAAAAGGTCTTATAACAAAACTCTTGAAAGAGAATAAATCAAAAGATATTGAGCCACAATTTCTAGTTGAAGAATTCGATTGGATAAAGGAGCGTTTAGATTATCGTAAATGGCAAGATTATATAGACCCTAAAAAAGTAAATCGTAGAGGGCGAGGGCAAGGTTTATCAAGACAAAAACGTCAGAAAATTTATGACTTATTTTGCCTGTATCAAGAACATTTAGAAAAACACAAAATGAGCGACTGGGCAGACGTGCCTATATTGATGCAAAAAGCAATGGACAAAGGGGTGATAGAAAAACAACAATACCACGCCATAATGATTGATGAAGCACAAGATTTTGCTCCTTCTTGGTTCAAAGTGGCGTTCCAGATGGTTAAGTCCGAAACAAATATGGTTTTTATTGTTGGTGATGGGTGCTGCGGCAACCCTTATCCCGATGTTCCTCGTATCGCACCAAATGAACGAAAACAAGCTTAAGTTTGCCTTTTACTTTGTAAATGCAGGACTTTTGCTCCTTGAACTTGACTGGCTCTTTTTACACGGAACTGTTATGCTTCCAGTTTGGGGACTTCTGATAGCTACCGGAATAATCTTCTTTATCTCCTATGTGGCAGAATCATATAAGAAAAGGCTTCGCAGAAATCTTGATGTGGGAATGAAGCATACGATGATAGCCGTCATTGCTCTGTTACTACCTGTTATTCTCGGATTACTGGCATCAGTCAGCGGTTTGAATTTTGAACCGAAAATCCTGTGGAAAATAATAATGCTTTACGGCTTTTCAATAATCTTCTTCTTCATAACATCAATAATACTGGGCCAGACATACAAAACAATTCCTTTTATTATCTGGCTCGTTAAGTATAAAAGTTTTGTAGGGAAGACTAAAACACCTTTACCAAA
>CAZERH010000198.1:0-4492 GCA_964515535.1 uncultured Anaerolineaceae bacterium | reverse complement strand
AAGCCCTCACTACGAAGGATTTTCACGTTTTGCGTTTTACTCTTCAATCGGAGTTCCACATGAACTATATTTTCAAAATCTCGCTACGCAATTTAGGGCGCAACCGCCGCAGAACAGCCCTCTCTGCAATTGCGATAGCGACCGGAACAGCCCTCCTACTTTTCATGTCTGCCACCATTCGAGGTGAAATGCGTGGCGCGCTAGAACTGAATATCAACCTGCGTACCGGTCATTTACAAGTCCATACCAAAGACTATAAAGACGGAAAGATGAGTTTAAAACGGGCGGATATGATCGAAGCACCGCTGGCAATCTCAAGCCAAATCGAGGAGATTGCTCAGGTTAAATCAGCAAGCCCACGTCTGAACGCTAGCGGGATTATCGCTTTCAAAAACGAGACAATCGGCGTGCAGATTATCGGAATCGACCCGAAATCCGCAACCAACGCTCCCTATCAAAACGGCTTGGCCGCGGGCGAATTTCTCAAAGCCGATGACCGCGAAGGGATATTAATTGGTCTCCCGCTCGCAGAAAATCTACATCTCAATCCGGGCGATACGATTAATCTCATCATCAACACCTCCGAAGGGGATACGGATGAGCAAAGTTTCACCATTCGCGGCATCTACACCACCGATACCCCCGGCTACGACAAAGCGACCATCTTTATGCCTTTAGAAAAAGCCCAAACCATCACCAAAACCGAAAACTATGCCAGCATGGTCTACATCCTTTTGCACGATATGGACGACACCGCCGCAGTCAAAGACGCGCTGGTTTCTTCGCAATATGTTGTTGAAGATTGGGAAGAAATCAATAAAATTTTCCTTCTGGTGATGAAACTCTCCAACGGCATGATGTTCTTTTTCAACCTCATGGTGCTTGGCGTGACCGCTACCGTGATTATGAACACCCTCCTGATGGCAGTCTACGAACGCACCCGTGAAATCGGCATTTTAAGCGCACTTGGGATGAAGGGAAAAGAAATCAAAACCCTTTTTCTCACCGAAGCCACTCTGCTTGCTATCGGCGGCGTTCTCATCGGATTAGCCATTGGCGTACCTCTTATTCTTTACTACGCCCAAGTAGGTTTTTATTTTGGCGATATGGGCGTATCGGCAAAATCAAGCATTATGATTGGCAACTCAATCTATCCCTACCCCACAGTCGGTGATGCAGTCAGCATAAGCCTCGCGGCTCTATTAATCACTATTCTTTCGGGATACTACCCCGCGTCACAGGCGGCAAAATTAGAACCTGTTGATGCGTTGCATAGCAATAACTAAAAGATTCACCACAGCCCCTTTTGAGAGTGCTTCGCAAAGACCACAGAGCTTTTCTCTCTTTTCTCAAAATTCTCTGTGCGCTCTGTGTTCTCAGTGGTAAAAAGATTGACCATTGAATGATTAAGGAGAAACATCATGGAAATCGCAAAACTCAGCAATATCACCCGCACCTATAAAGTCGGCGAAGTGGAAACGCACGCGTTACGCGGCGTAGATTTGAGCATCGGCGAGGGCGAATTTATGACCCTCATTGGACCTTCCGGCTCTGGCAAAACGACCTTGCTTCAACTTGTAGGATGTCTCGATCTGCCCACTTCCGGCAAAGTCTTTATTAATAACCAAGAAGCCACGAGTATGAATCGCAACCAGCGCGCCGATTTACGCAAAGGCACAATCGGATTCATTTTCCAGTTTTTTGCCCTCATCCCAACCCTGACCGCCTACGAAAATGTAGAACTGCCCCTCTTGCTGATGGGCAAAAAAAACCACAAATCCCGTGTAATGGCGTTGCTAGATGCAGTCGGATTAAGTGATCGAGCCGAGCATCGCCCCGACCAGATGAGCGGCGGTCAGCAACAGCGCGTTGCAGTTGCCCGCGCCCTCGCCGTGGATCCGCTCCTGATCCTCGCCGATGAACCGACAGCCAACCTCGATACCCAAAACGGCGAACAAATTATGGAGATTATGCAAAAGCTCAACCAAGACACCGGCACCACCTTTGTCTTTGCCACCCACGACCCGCGCGTGATTAAGTATGCCAAGCGCATTGTCACTTTGGAAGACGGGCGCGTGGTGAAGGATGAAGAAGTAGGAAGTGACGAGTGAAAACAAAAACCCTCCTCCCCCTCCTAATTTTTACTCTCATCCTCTCCGCTTGTGGGAGCGCAACGCCCGAAGCGATTCCTACCATTGTTTTGGGTCAGGAAAATGTCTCCACAACGGAAGCCAGCCCAAGGTCAAGCGGCGGTATCGTTGCCTCTGCGCGTGTTGTCCCCGCGCAAGAAGCACATCTGGCATACCTGACCGGCGGAAATATCCAAACAGTCTATATAACACTCGGCGAAGCGGTAAAAGCCGGTCAAATTCTTGTGGAGTTAGATAATACAATCGCCCTGCTCGAAGTTGAGCGGGCAAAACGCACGCTCAGAGAATTAACATCGCCTATGCAAATCGCCATCGCCGAAGAAGCCCTGGCTGTAGCTCTCGAAACTCGTGACGATGAGGCGCACGATGTCGTAGCCCTAGATTATGGGCGCGCGTCTCAAGAAATGCTTGATGAAGTTCGAGCCGAAATTACTCTTGCAGAAGATCGGCTTGAGGAGGCGCAAACTGCGTATAATCGGGTTGCCAATCAATCCTTAGAGAGTAGCAAAAGAGCGAAAGCCCTGCTTGCACTGAATGATGCCAAAACGTATCTAAACAGTTTGCGTGCAAATTATCAGTGGTATATTTCTCCGCCTTCTGAAGTTGACATAGCCAAAGAAACGGCGCAAGCAGAAGTTGCTGAATCTGCCTATCAGGAGGCTCAATGGTATCTTGCCGTGCTTAAAGGAGAGAAGATTCCGCCGGAAGCCTCAGGCGTAAAACTCGCAGAATTGCAACAAGCGCAAGATAATTTTGAAGTGGCGCAAAACCGCCTCGACCAAACCCGCCTGATTGCGCCGATATCCGGAGTTGTGACCGAAATCAATATCATTGCCGGGGAATACGCGTTCCCCGCTAATACGCTAATCGTCATCAGTGATATGAGCCAGCCACAAATCAAGACCACCGATCTGAGCGAACGAGATATTTTGAAAATTGCGATTGGCAACCAAGCCGCAATCACCGTTGATGCACTCAACGAAAGTTTCAGTGGGCAAGTAATCGCCATCTCGCCCCTTGCCGATACACTCGGCGGCGATGTCGTTTACGAAGTCACCCTCGAGTTCAATAAAATCCCCGAAAATCTACTCGGTGGCATGTCCGCCGAAGTCACTATCCGCCCTTAATTGCCTATGCGAAAGAAAATAAGCTCCCTTTTCGGCTGGACACGTGATAGTAGCATTTTGCTCGGCATATTTTTTCTGACTATCGGGCTAATTATTTATATTTGGTTGCCCCTTGCACAGGAATTATTGGCTTATGTGGATTGGACTGGCGCGTGGTGGCTTTATATGGATTGGTTGCTCTTGGGCATCTTCTTTTTCATGAGCATCGCCATCGTTTCGCACGCGAATTTGGCTAGGGATTCGCTCATCATCTTGGTTGCGACTTTGGGCGGACTTGCCATCGAATCGTGGGGAACACAGACGAATCTTTGGCATTATTACACCGCCGAACGCCCCCCGCTCTGGATTATCCCCGCGTGGCCCATCGCCACGCTGACGATAAACCGCATGGTGCGTTTTCTAAGATTTTTAAACACGAAAATCACGAAGAAGCACGAAGAAAAGAAAGAGAAAAACTTAGAGAATTTTGTGTCCTTCGTATTTAATCCAAAAACCCTTTACTGGATACTCTTCCCCGCCTTTTTCGCCCTAATGCTCTTTTTTGTTGCCCCTACATTCGACAAATCCTATACGATTCTCTCTCTTTTGCTGGTGGCACTGCTCATCATCACCCCAACAGACTATCGCACCGCGATCATGACTTTTACAGCGGGGGTTGCGCTGGGTTATTTTCTTGAGCTTTGGGGCACCACCCGCGAATGTTGGACATATTACACTTACCAAAAACCACCCCTCTTCGCCGTTTTAGCGCATGGTATGGCAGGTGTCGCTTTTTGGCGAACGGAGTTATTGCTCAAAAAGGTTTGGGGGAAATTCTCACGCAAAGACGCAGAGACGCAAAGGGTAAAATTATAGGAACTACTCACCAAAGCAGACTTCCGAAGTCTCTCACAAATTATGAAAGAAAACGACATTGCATTCCTGAAATTATTAGCAAAACGCCTCGAGCGTCTCAATGTAGACTCACTCTGGGCGCGTCGCGCCAGCGGGACGCGCGGCAATATCATCAAGTTACTTGCAGAAATCGAAGACGGGCAAGAAATTAACGAAACGCGTTTGCCCCCACTCATTGAACGTGCTTTTGAAGTCCTCACCCACGCCGCGCAAGAAATCCCGGATATGGATGAAATTAAAGGAAGAGGCGATTAAGTGGCTGTGTCAGAAATAAATCAACAGGGATAAGCAGGAATCATACACATCTCTTTTGACGTATCC
>CAZERH010000197.1:0-4499 GCA_964515535.1 uncultured Anaerolineaceae bacterium | reverse complement strand
CATATTGCGCGTTTAGAAAAAATGCTCAATTCGCCCTTCGCCCAAAAAGCTCCCGCCGCGGTGGTGGATAAAGAGCGCGAGAAATTGGCGACGTATCAAGAAACCGCATCGAAGATTAAAGCGCAATTGTAGAAAGTGCTTTTAGTAGATACCGAGTGTTTTATAGACACTCGGTATTTTTTTTGAGTAGGCGTAGAAATATCTGCTACAAAATGATATGATTGAGGGTATTAGGTTTAGGAGGTAAAAATGTGGCAGATTGTTCTTCGTACAGCAGATTTACAACCCCATCGTATAAATGTTGAAGTGGGGGAAACGAGTATAGGGCGCGCCAAAACAAACGAGATAATCGTGGATGATTCTGCGGCTTCTCGACATCATGCTAAATTTGTGGTCAGTGAAGAAACGGATAGCATTTCAATTGTTGATTTAGATAGCACAAACGGAACTTATCTGCGCTCAAAACGAATTGAAAAAAACTCAACACTCAAAGACGGGGATGTCCTTCGAATTGGACAGGTTTTGTTAACTATTAACTTTCTTTCTGCACAAGATTCTATTTCGATGATACAGCGTTCACATTCTTATACGCGTGAGTTAGTATTAAAATCCACAGATGAGCATGCTATTCTTTTATTTGAAGTAACGCGTAAACTGAATCCGATTGGCGATTTGGATACCGCTGTTGCTGAAATTATGCGAATTGTCTCAAATGCAATGAATGTAGATTTGTGTCAGGTTATTTTGGAAGAGAATTTTAGTATCTTTCCCGAGTTGAAATTCAATCAAAATTTAGCCAACAAAGCCGTTCAGAAAATTTCTGCTGAAATAGATGCTTATGAGATGTATGTTCCGGCTCTTGCCTCTAAAGAAGTGATTGCGTTAATTTTTATGAAGAGATTGCCTCCCTCTTCACGCCCTTTCGAAGAATGTGATTTGCAATTAGCCGTTGCTATTAGCCATCAAGTTGCACTTACTTTAAATCGTATCCAAATTATCAATAAGATGCGTGAGGAAGAAAACATAAAAAAAATGTTAATGCGGTTTTTCACGCCGATGGATGCGGAAAGACTGATAAAGACTTGCAAAGAAACCGGAAAGTTGCCGGAACTTGAAAAACAAAATGTTACCGTGTTGTTTTCTGATATTGTGGATTCTACCAAAATGGCGGAAGAACTTGGTCCCAGTTTGTTTGCTTCAGCTTTGAGCCGTTATTATCAAATAGTCACCCAAATTATTTTTAAGAATAAGGGCATCGTAAAATATCTTGGAGATGGTGTTTTAGCCATTTTCCCGGCTGTAAGTGTTGAATCTCACGAAAAAAAAGCCGTTATAGCGGCACGTGAGTTGCTTCGTTCGATGACGCACACAGGTTTTTTGGATGATGCACGCAAAATAGTGGTAGGTGTCTCCATTAATACGGGAAGTGCTATGTTGGGGTATGTGGGGACAATGGAACGCGCTGAGTTTAATGTCTTAGGCGATGTGGTTAATGTTGCGTTTCATTTACAAAAATATGCCCGCCCAAATAAAATTATTGTTGGTGCCAGTACCATTGCGGCAATTAATAACGATTTCACATTCAAACGGGTCGGTTTTGTTAAGTTGAAGGGGCGTGTACATGGCGTTCAGGCATTTGAGGTGCTTTCGTAGAGAGACTGCGAAGGTGTAAGAGTAGGAGTGTTAATGACAACTTTTAAAGATAAACTTATCATTATTACCGGTGGATCAAGTGGAATTGGGCAGGCGTTGGCGCGGCAACTTGCCGAGGCGGGTGCGCATGTGCATATTTGGGCGCGGCGCGAGGCTCTGCTGAAGGAAACGCTCGCGAGTTTGGGCGGGAGCGGGAAACATGCTTATCAGGTTGTGGATGTTGGGGAGCGGGAGCAAGTGGAAAACGCGTTCGAACGCATCCGCCAAGAGGTGGGAGTCCCGGATATCATCATCAATAATGCCGGAGTGACGCATCCGAATTATATCGAGAAAATCCCGATTGAGATTTTTGAGCAGATGATCCAGATCAATTATTTGGGGACGGTGTATCTGACGCAGACCGCGCTCCCCGCGATGCTGGAACGGGGGAGCGGGCATATCGTGAATGTTTCTTCGACTGCGGGATTTATCGGCGCATTCGGTTTTGCGGCTTATGGGGCATCGAAATTTGCGGTGCGCGGCTACTCGGACGTGTTGCGCTCGGAGATGAAATATAGAGGCATTGATGTTTCAATTGTTTTTCCGCCCGATACGGATACCCCGATGATGGCGGATGAAAATAAATATAAGCCTTTTGAGACGAAGGAGATTTCCGGCTCGGCAGGAATGCTTTCGGCGGATGAGGTTGCTGAGGCAACATTAACGGGGATTTTGAAGAAAAAATACTTGATTTTGCCCGGCTTTAGTAATCGTTTCTTTTTTGTATTGAACAATCTTCTGGGTGGATTGATGTATCCGCTGATGGATTTTATGGTGAAACAGGCGTTGAAGAAGAAAGAGGCTAATTCTGTGGAGCAATAGTAAGTTTTTTGCAAAATCAGTCCCGAATTTTGTGTTCCGCTATGTTTTATCGTACCGTATCATTTAATTTCAAGAATGTAGTTTTACGTGTAGGGGCGAAGAATTCTTCGCCCCTACACGTATTTTTTTCTTTCTTTTTTCATATATGAAATTTATCTTTTTTTAATCCCCGCGTGATATGCTAAAATGCTTTCAAGAAAACAATGTTCCAAATTTTGTCTTATGTATTGCGTACACAGTTACCTATCGGAGCTAATTTATGAATAAAACGTTTCGCTATCTTCTCACCGGTGTTTTATCCGGCGTGCTACTTATTGCCATTTTCTCGGGCGGATTCGCGGCTGGCTATTTAGTTAAAGATACTCTCCCCGCTGGGATTTTTGCTTCTCCAACGCCACCCTCTGCGCCAACGCCGGACTCTGAAATGACCGAGGCAACACCAAACGAATTGGATACCCTCTTTACGCCTTTCTGGGAATCTTGGCAAATTGTCCATGACAATTATGTTGACCAGCCTGTAGATGATCTCAAGCTTATGCAAGGTGCAATTAGAGGGATGCTCGCTTCGCTTGGCGATCAACACACATCTTATATGAATCCTGATGAATTCACTCAGGCTAATTCCAGTATGGAGGGAGAATATGATGGGATTGGTGCTTGGGTTGATTCTACGGGTGATTATTTGACTATTATTAGCCCGATGCCTGGCTCACCTGCTGAGGAAGCAGGCTTAAAGGCGGGAGATATTGTTATTGCTATTGACGGCGAAGATATGACCGGAATAGACGGCGATCTCGTTATCCGCAAGGTGTTGGGGAAAGCGGGGTCGAAGGTAGAACTGACCATTGTCAGAGAAGGTGCTTCGGAGCCTCTCCTCTTTGAGGTCACGCGCGGTCATATCGTTATTCCTAGCGCAACAGGTGAAATGCTTGAAAATAATATCGGGCATATCCAAATTAACACCTTTGGAGAAAACACAACCGCTGAATTGCGTTCTGCGATTAAGGAACTTCTTGATGAGGGGGCTGAGGGATTTGTGGTTGATTTTCGTAATAATGGCGGTGGCTATTTGACTACGGCGATAGAGGTTGCTTCTGAATTTCTCGAAAAAGATCAGGTGGTGCTTTACGAAGAATATGGTGATGGAACACGAGATACGCACTTGACTGTAGACGGTGGATTAGCCATCGATATACCGATTATTTTGCTCATCAACGAGGGTTCTGCCTCTGCATCTGAAGTGGTTGCCGGAGCGATTCAGGATTTGGGGCGTGGACAGTTGGTTGGCATGACTTCTTTTGGTAAAGGCTCTGTTCAAAACTGGATTCCGCTGAATAATGAACAAGGTGCTGTGCGGGTGACCATTGCAAAATGGCTCACGCCTAATGAGAGAACAATCCACGAGATTGGCTTAGAGCCTGATGTGGTCGTTGAATTGACCGAAGAAGACTTTAATGCCGAATTAGATCCGCAGTTGGATAAAGCGGTTGAAATTTTATTAGAAGAAATCTCTAAAAAGTAAAACGCGATGGCATGATGCGTAAGAAATTACGCATCATGCCATCTTCATTTAGAGGCAGTCCGCCAAAGATATTTTCTGCCAAGTTTTCGTTTTAAATCTCATCTGATTTTAAAGAGCAAATATATCTACAATTATTCTTTTAGAAATTTTTTCTTTAACAACCAAAACCATAAGATTGTCTGCCCCCCTCCGAAAAGCACATCTGATGGAAAATGTGCGCCAATTTTTACACGGCTAATTGCCATAATTCCACCCCAAAGCATAACCAGTATCCAAGCGATGGTGTATTGCGTCTTGTTTTTTCTGAAAAACAAGACGACCGGAAGAACACAAAAGGCAAGTGCGGTATGCCCGAAGAAGAATGAATGATGACCATTATTTCCTTGCGGCAAATACCAAGGGGTATACAGGGACAAATCGCCGAATTTCATCATGTCACGAAATGTCCATCGTCCCCATGGAA
>CAZERH010000196.1:0-4515 GCA_964515535.1 uncultured Anaerolineaceae bacterium | reverse complement strand
AAATGTCGCCATTATTGGGCATTCCTTTTGCTGTGAAAGATTTATATGATACGGTGGGAATTCGTACCACCGCTGGCACATCGTATTTGGCAAAAAATATCCCTAGCGAAGATGCCGAAGTTGTCACACAGTTGAAAAATGCCGGAATGATTTTGCTCGGCAAAACCAATACGCATGAAATCGCGTTGGGGGTGACGACCGTTAATCCGCATTATGGGACAACGAAAAACCCGCATAATCTGACGCGTATCGCAGGCGGTTCATCGGGCGGATCCGCCGCGGCACTGAGTGCAGAAATGTGTCCCGCCGCGTTAGGGACGGATACGGGTGGGTCGATTCGCATTCCCGCGTCATTATGCGGCGTGGTGGGATTAAAGCCAACGCGTGGACGCGTTAGTCTGCGCGGCATTATGCCTCTTTCGTGGAATTTAGATCATGCGGGTCCGATGACTCGTTCTGTACGAGACGCGGGTTTAATGTTAAATGCGATGGCGGGGTACGATGCTTTGGATGTGTATTCTGCGAAGCGTCCGAGCGAGGATTTCGCGTCCATAAGGGAAGCAAGTCTAAAGCACGCGCGTATCGGGGTGGCTGAATACTATTTGGATTTGGCGGAGGAGGAGGTCGCGTCTGCAGTGAGAGAATCCGCGACGGTTTTCCAATCTCTGGGGGCAAGCGTTGAGAGTGTGGATATTTCTTGGTTAGATGAAGCCTACCGCGCCAACGCATTAATGACTCCCGCCGATGGTGCCGCGTATCACCGTGAAAGATTGAAAAACTCCCCAGAAGTTTTTGGTGAAGATGTTTTGCGAAGGTTGAAAATGGGCGCGGCGTATACCGGCAGTGAATATGTTTTGGCGCGGCGTACCCAAGCCGAGATGAAATGGCGCGTGGCAAGGTTTTTCGAGAAATATGATTTTCTTTTGCTTCCGACTACGGCTCTAACCGCACCGCCGATTGAAGGCAAGGACGCGGTGGAACAGGCTAAATTGTTGACGCGTTTTACGGCTCCGTTTAATTTAACGGGCGTTCCCGCGCTCTCCATTCCTTGTGGATTTGACAAAAGTGGGTTGCCGATTGGCTTACAAATTGTGGGTGCGGCGTGGGAGGAGAGAGGTGTTTTGAAATTGGGATATGCGTATGAAGGAGCAGTGAAGTAATGGGAATTCGGCTTGCAAAATTCAGCGATATTGAAGCGATGCGCGTTATTTATAATCAGGCTGTGTTGGTAGGGCAAAAAACCGCAGATATTGCTCCGGTAAGTTTTGAGGATAGGGTGGCGTGGTATAAGGCACATTCTCTTGAAAAATATCCGATTTTTGTGGAAGAGGATGAAAATAGGGTGCGTGGATATCTATCTATTAGCGCGTACAGAACCGGCAGAATGGCTTTACGCTATACGGCTGAAGTTAGCTATTATATTCATGAGGACTATCATCGCCGCGGAATTGCATCAAGATTACTGAAATATGCAATTGAAATATGTCCATCGTTGGAAATCAAGAGTTTATTTGCTATCCTTTTGGATAGTAATGAGGGGAGTTATAAACTTTTAGAAAAATTTGATTTTGAGGTGTGGGGGCATTTACCCCGAATTGCTGATTTTGACGGGATGGAAGTGGGGCATTTGTATTATGGTTTGAGAATTGCGGAGGGGAGCAGTGAATGCAAAGTGGGAGTATAGAAAAACCCGTTTCCCTGAAGGAAACGGGTTTTGTTTTGAGATGGCATGTTTTGTTTTTTATGGGTAGGTGCAATAATACGCTATATATGTGTGGATATTAGGGTTTTTCTCCCAGCTACACTGCGCCGCCGTGCAGGAGCCGGGGTTTGTGTACTGTGATGGATTTACGCAACCAACATCTGGAGGGGGTGTATCACAAGTGCCGAGTGCCAATGTGAAGCTGGCGCAGGTAATCGTTTCCTCGGGAAGTTCTTCAGTCAAAGTGCCATCCTGCTCGCAACAATCGGTTTCTTGGTTGTAGGTTGCCCCAGGAGGACATTCCTCACACTCTTCAGAGATTTCATCCTTTGAAGCAGGATCGAAACAGTCATCCGGATCATCGACAGGAACACATTTTTCTACTAACTCATCGAAGTAGTAACCGGGGGGACATATAACGGGCACGAAGATTGGCGCAGAAGCTAAAGAAGGCATCATGGAGAAAAGCAGAATGCCACTGCTATCAAAAGTGTTTGTCAGGTGCATTGTTTGGGCTTCACACTCACAGGTTTCAAGATTTAGCGTGTAGCCATCTGCGCACATAGTTGGTGGGCAAATCTCTTCTGTTGGTCCGCAATCAGCGCAGATTTTCACGTTCACAAAACCTCCAGAAGCACCGTAGCAAATATAGTGATTGGGCGTAGTTTCTGAGCAACTATTCCCGCTAGAAGTCACTATAGCCCCTTCGCTGACATCAAATTCGGTCATGCCCGTCTCTTTTTTGCAGTACGTATCTGTCACGTCTAGCGTTGGGGGTGGGCAATCCTTTGTTTCTGGCGGAGGTGCATAGACGCAAGCCGATGGGTAATAGGGTGGGGTTTCGACCACGCAACGAAAACCTAAATCATCGCGATATTTATTCGGTGGGAAAGAGCTACGCAGGACTGAGGGTACAAAACTGTCTACACTGCGAAATCCGCTACCTCGCACAACTCTTAAGTCGCCCTCTGTGGGACCGGCGGGGTCTACTGTAGGGGATTCTGAGTAATAATCAAATTGATACCAATCTTGTACCCACTCAAAAACGTTTCCTGCCATATCTAATGCCTCGTAGAAGGATGCCCCCGCAAAGTATTTACGAATTGGGCTGGTTGTACTCAAAAAAACTCCGCTTGGTAATGCTTTGCCGAAGCAATTATTAAAATTGAGCAGATCACAAGAAGGCTCTGTGTCGCCCCACGGATACCAATTTCCATCTTTGCCACGCGCCGTTTTTTCCCACTGGGATTCTGTCGGCAAGTGACCGTTCACCCATGCGCAGTAGGCTTGCGCTTGAACCCAGTCCACGCCTACCACAGGATGCTTGCTTTTTTCCGGATTGGTATAGTCTGTGGAGAATTCAGTTGCCGGTGATGTACACCACTCATCTGCAACACAATTAGCATACATTCTATTGGTTACTTCGCTACGATAAATCCAAAACCCACTTTGGTCAACAATATGTTCGGGGTGTTCGGGGTGCTCTTGCAGATTTTCAGCGTGGCTTGCGCCCATTATAAATTCCCCATCCGGTATGAAAATCAGAAGGCTATCGTCTATCCAGAGCATGTTTGTACCGAGCGTTGGACCCGCTAGGTTTATTGTTGGTGTCTTTACGTCTTCGGCAGGTGGCTCTTCGGTCTCATCAATGGGAGTAAGTGTTTCGGTTGGCGTGGACGTGCCTATTGTAGTTTCTTCTGTCGGCAGATTACAGGCGGTTAGCAAGAGTGCGAAAACTATCCCCATAGAAATAAAAAATAACTTTTTCTTCACCGAATCGTCTCCTTTTCTATGGCAATTCCCGCAAAAAGTTATAATGAAGAAGACTTTGATGCTAATATATAACTGGAATTTTTGCCTAAATATAACCTTGCAAATTTGCAAGGTTATATTCATTATACAGAAAACAAGTCCTCTGTCAAAATCCCCCAGAAGTTGGTACTTTAAAGATTTCCTTAGCCCAGCCTAAGGACGTTGGTTTTTCCCGTTTAAGCACTAGGGTTTTTCGCATAGCCAGTGCCTACAGAAAAGATTTTGATTAGAAATAAAAAAACATGCACTTGGCTTGGAGTTATAGTTATAGTGTTTTCTATTGCATATACCCGCTATCGTAAAATGGGACAGGCTCAGAGCGAAAGCTCTATTGGGGCGGAATGTGTGAGGGAGGTCTATCGTTTTACCAATTTCATCCACTTAGCACGGGGGTAAAAAGCCTGCTTGACGCTTCCCCCACGCTTATCCTACAAGTGCCCTACAAATTTTCGGATGTGATTTCGCAGTTTTTTCGGTGCAATTGCACCAATATCTACCTTTTTAGCGTCTACAAAAGAGGCAAAACGCGCCAATCCTTTGCCGAGCGCATCGGCAAAATCCGGGTCATTCACTGGCGTGTCATCTTCTAGCCAGAAGCCTTTGATTTGCAAAGTCATCGTTTTTCGGTCGAGTTTGGGATCAAGCCGAGCGACCAGATCGTCACCGTACAGGATGGGCAAAACGTAATATCCCCAACGGCGTTTTTCGATGGGTTTATAGACCTCCCAGACATAGTCGAAATCAAAGACCTGATTCGCCCTCTTACGCGCGGATACAATCTCCAACGGTGCGACGAACGTTACCTCATCTTGCGTGCCGGGACCAAGCGGTTGCCACGCCGATGGGATTCTTCCGGCATCCAGTTCCTCGAGCAGAGGCAAGTCTTGGGCAAGTGCGATCCAGCGGTCTTTCGACCCCTCGATGCTGATGGGGATAATCGCCTTCTCTTCGTATAACGTGGCGATGCGCTGATCCGCTTCCTTCACATCAATTTTGTGCTG
>CAZERH010000195.1:0-4522 GCA_964515535.1 uncultured Anaerolineaceae bacterium | reverse complement strand
AGAGAAAAATGAAGATAGCTAAGAGAAAAAACAGGACGATAAGAAATGCTATGAGTGCTCCGCTTGTTTTTTCTTGTTTTGCTTCTACATTAACTGAGGCAGGTGCGCGTGTTGGCATGGGCGTAACTTCTATGCCAGCTTCTGCGAGGACAGTCATCGCCGCTTCCGTATAGATGGCGTTAGTATTTGGTGTGGGGACAGGTGGGGTTTCGGATGGAAGAAGTGCTATAAAAATTGAGCAAGTGCAACAAAACAAGATTATAAAAACAACGACGATGATTATTTTACTAGTTTTGTTCTTGTTCCAGAAATCTTTGATTCGTTGCATTGGATTTCCTCTCTTAGTGTTGGTTTCGACTCTTGTGTAGCAGGCGCACTCTTTACATTGTCCCCGAAAGAAAAAGTAGTGCTGGAGATTGTAGAGCGGGTGAACGGATTCGAACCGTCGAATGCTAGCTTGGGAAGCTAGTGCCTTACCACTTGGCGACACCCGCGTATTTCGGTCTGCTCGTCTTCCGGTCAGAAAGTCAAACTTGCCAACCGCCAACTTGCAGACCCAAATTATAGCACTTGCCGAATCAGTGTCAAGTTATAGATGTGCTTCGAAACAAGTCACGCCCTGCGATCCGACTACCGCACTGTGAACGGTATTCTCCGGCAACTTCAATCTGTCACCGGGATAAAGCGTAAGCGTTTCATCTTCATCGGGCAAAATAAAGGTAATTGAGCCGCGCAGAACATAAATAATTTTGGCGTAAGTGTGTAAATGAGGCGCGTATAAATCGTTGGGAGAATTTGACCACGGATAGTAATTCAAATTTTCCGCGTCTAAAAGCCGGGCAATCCCATTTTCTGTGGGCGTTTCACCCTTATCCCACCGAAGCACTTTTAGACGGGTGAATTTCGTCACTATCTTAACTCACCACCTTTGCAAATTTACCGATTTCAACTTCGCCTAAAGCCTTTTTGAAATCTTCCATCTGCATAATAATCGCCATGCCGTGCTGACCTGACCCAAAGGAGATTTCATCGTGGACAAAAACGCTCTCATCCGCCAAAAGACGCAGAGGACGCGCCAAGCCAAAAGGCGCAACAGTCCCAATCGGATAGCCCGTCATATCCTTGACCTCCGGCTTGGTTGCCATAGTCATGCGTGATTGCCCAAGGTGGGCGCGAAGAGCAGACCACGAGAGTTGTGTGGGACCCGCAATCAACACGAGGATAAAATCATCTTTCCCTACTCGAAAAAGGATACTGCGAATCAGTTGCGAAATTTCTTGGTTGCGTGCTTCGGCGGCTTCCGCCATGCTTTTGAAGGGTTTTTGGTGAACAAAAACTTGGTGCGGGGCATTCTCTGCCTTTAGGGCGAGGGAGACTGGAGGTATGTTTTTCATAAACCCTATTATATGTTAAAAAGTCATTGACACCAATACAACTAAGATTTATATTTACAAGCGAATTTTCTTACTCAACTAATTATGGAGGAACTATGTTTGCATTGAACTTGTTATCTGAAGCTAATGACCCTGATTTAACTTGGATATTATGGCTTGTTTTGATACTTTTTGTCATTATCGTTTTTATTGGTTGGACGGTTAGCAATAAAAAAGATGCTGAGGTTGCGCCCGCGAAAGAAGAAGCTGTTTCCGTCACACCGGCAACCCCGGATGTCTTGAAAAAACTTGAAGGGATTGGTCCTAAAGTGGAGCAAATCCTGAACGAAGCCGGTATCAAAACTTATGCAGAACTGGCAAAATCTGACGTAGATGACCTCCGCAAACTTCTTGCTACTGCCAAACTCCAGATGATGAATCCCGACAGCTGGGCAGAGCAAGCGGAATTGGCTGATAAAGGCGAATGGGAAGCACTTGAAAAACTACAAGATGAGCTAAAGGGCGGACGCCGCGTTTAAACAACAAAAGACCGACTTAGGAAAAAAATCCCCGATAGATTTTATATTTATCGGGGATTTTTTATGCGTAGAAAAATTGGCTTGACACATTCGTATCCCCCTTGTAAAATCACTCGTTCAGACAGCTTTAAGCGAACCCGCTTAAAAAATAAGCTTATCTTCGGGAGAAAAAAACACATGAGTTATATGGGATTGTCCACTTTTGAAACAACCGCTATCTGGTCTGTTTTCGGTATCGCAATCGTCGGCTTGGCTTACGCTCTTTTCTTGCGTAACCAAATTATGCGCGAAGATAAAGGCACCGAACGAATGCAAGAAGTTTGGGGTTGGATTCGTGACGGCGCAGACGCATATTTGCAAGAACAGCTAAAGGCTATTTGGCCCTTTATTTTGGTTCTTACCGTTGCTCTCTTTTTCTCTGTCTATATCGTACCGCCTACCGAAGAAGCCCTTATGCGCTTTGAAGGTATGTCTCCCGATAAAATTAAATTAACGCTTGGATTTGCTCGCGCACTCGCCTTCGTAATGGGTGCCGGATTTTCTCTGACTGTAGGTCAAATCGGGATGCGGATGGCGGTACAAGCGAACGTTCGAGTTGCTTCTGCCGCTCGAACATCTTTTAGCGATGCGCTTCGGATTGCCTACCGTGCCGGAACAATTACCGGTATGCTGACAGATGGTCTTGGCTTACTCGGCGGCACAGTCATCTTTATGATTCTTGGAATCGCCGCACCGGACGCGTTGCTTGGGTTTGGTTTCGGTGGCACGCTTCTTGCGCTTTTCATGCGCGTTGGTGGTGGCATCTTCACCAAAGCCGCAGACGTTGGCGCAGATTTGGTCGGCAAAGTAGAAGCCGGTCTCCCCGAAGATGATCCCCGCAATCCTGCCGTAATCGCTGACCTTGTTGGCGATAATGTTGGTGACTGCGCCGGTATGGCGGCAGACATCTTCGAATCTTATGAAGTGACTATTGTTTCCGGTTTGATATTAGCTCTCGCTCTTTGGCATCGCACCGGTCGTCTCGAGTGGATTCTCTTCCCTCTCATCGTGCGCGGAATTGGCGTTTTGGCTTCCATTATTGGCACTTATGCTGTAAAAAGCGATGCCAAAGAAGGCGGCGATGCCATGGGCGCAATTTTCAAAGGATTCTTCACCTCCGCGATTATTTCATCCATTCTTTTCTACATCGCAGGCTACCTCTATTTGAATAAGCCCGGCATGGCAGAATGGGGTGGCTGGTGGCGCACCCCAACCGCAGTTTTTGTCGGCGTTGCGCTCGCTATTGCTATCGACCGCCTAACAGAATACTTCACCGGTACACATGGCACGCCTGTCTTAGATATTAAAAAGAGCGCGGATACAGGCTCTGCGACTTTGATTTTGCAAGGCGTAGCTGTTGGCTACGAATCCTCGGTTTGGTCTGTTTTGGTGATTGCGCTCACGATCATGGCGTCTGTCGTTATCTTCGGCACCATCCCCGGCATCGAGGGTGCAGATCAAATCAACTTCATCCTTTACGGTGTTGCGATGGCAGGCATCGGGATGCTCACCCTCACGGGAAATAACGTTGCAATGGATTCTTTTGGTCCTATCGCAGATAATGCCAACGGTATCGGCGAAATGTCTTGGACGGGCAAAGAGAAAGAAGAGAACGCCAATGCCCAGCAAATTATGGCTGACCTTGACGCTGTTGGGAATACCACCAAAGCAATCACCAAAGGTGTTGCGATTGGTTCCGCCGTCATCGCGGCAGTTTCCCTCTTCGGCTCCTTCCTTGTAGACGTAAGCCGCACCCAAGCCGCTCTTGGCGTTCCGCTCGCTGAACAAATCCGAAGTGTCGGTATCCGCGTTGATGTCCCGCAGGTTTTCGTGGGGATGCTCATCGGCGGTGCTATCCCGTGGCTCTTCTCCTCCTTCGCGATCCAAGCTGTAAGCCGCGCCGCGGCACTCATCGTATTAGAAGCACGTCGCCAATTCGGCTTGGGCGTTCTTGACGGCACAATAGAACCGGATTATCGCCAAGCAGTTTCCATTTCTACCAATGCCGCACAAAAAGAATTGATATCTTTGGCAATTATCGGCGTTGTTTCTCCGATTGTGGTCGGTTTAGCACTGCAGGTTGAAGCCCTCGGCGGTTTCCTCGCGGGTCTTATTCTCTCCGGTCAATTATTAGCCGTATTCATGAATAATGCCGGTGGCGCATGGGATAACGCCAAAAAATTGGTTGAAGATGAACCTTCTGATCCGGCAAATAACACTGGCAAAGGCTCAGAACGCCATAAAGCCTCCGTTGTTGGCGATACGGTCGGAGACCCCATGAAAGATACTGCCGGTCCTGCTCTTAACCCAATGATTAAGGTTGCTAACTTGGTCGCCCTCATCATTGCTCCCGTAGTCGTACAATACAAATACCCAAGCGGCGCAACTTTTGTCACCGTTTGGGTCGTTGTTATTGCCTTGCTGGCTCTCTTAGTGTGGGCGATCAGACGTTCCAAAGCCCCCGCAAACGAAATTACGATATCGTAGTCCTAGAAAAATTAGGGTGAATCAAAAACTCCTCAAATTCTTGAGGAGTTTTTGATTCATTTAGTAATCGTCCGGAAATTATTT
>CAZERH010000194.1:2878-4528 GCA_964515535.1 uncultured Anaerolineaceae bacterium | reverse complement strand
TGGGAGACTTATGAGTATGTGGAGAAATTTAGGGCAAAGGGATTTGTGACGAGATCGCCGATTCCCTCAGAAGCACATAAGGAATAGTTTTACAATAGAACGCACAGAGAATACGGAGATTACAAAGTAAAGGTTAATTTCATGCAAAGTAGTGAGAAAAAGTGGTTTGATTTAGCCATTGAAAGAAAGTATTTAGTTTTAGAGGGAAATAAGGGGAAAAGAGTTGAGAATGTCTATTATGATTGGTGTGTAAAAAACCAAAGAGTTTTTATTTGTGTTAGAAAAAGCAAAAATACAGCCATCATCCAATTTGATTTTCATACAGATGGGCTTAAAGGACGGTGGTTTACAAAAAATGCTCTTGAAAAATATCTCGAAATTATTGTCCCATATATGGGGTCTGGATTTCCTTTTAAACGCATAGAACATATTCCAAATAGTGATGTTGATGAAGTTGTGGAAAGTATCCTTGAATTACTTGCCGAGGGATTCGTAAAAGGTGGTGATGCTATTTACAGTATGGATTTAGTTACACTTCTTTCTGAAAACAAAACTTTTGAGAGAACATTCCGAAATCCAAAGATTGCGAAAAAAGTAAAAAAACATTCCAACGGAATTTGTGAGCTTTGTTCTAAGTCAGCCCCATTCAAAGATAGAAATGGACGACCTTATTTAGAAGCACATCATATCATTTGGATTTCGAGAGGAGGAAATGATACGGAAGAAAATCTAGCGGCGTTATGCCCTAATTGTCATAGAAAAACGCACATTTTAGACTTAGCAGAAGATAGGGCTTATCTTAAGGAAAAGGCAAAAAAACGCTTTTATAAAACAACTATCTGACTTCTATACCAACTGCACCAAAATCTAAAGACGTACCGTTAAAGCTTCTTTTTCGTTGTAAAATCATCAAACAAATCCCTGAGAATTAAATCATTCCTTTTTCTCTCCCATTAAAGAATCTCCGTGAACTCCGTGTTCTCCGTGTTAAAAAATAAAATGAAACCAAAAACCATCGCCATTATCCAACCCTATAGAGAAGTCGCTCTTCTCAAAATCTAAAAACTTAATTATGAAACCAAAAGATTTTCTTGCTATAGACGCCAAAATGACAAAAAAAATGCGTATCGCTGAAAAGCCAGGTCTATTACGCACTATCGCCGCCTTATTTGCCCACTCAGGGGACTCGTGGTTCTGGGCATTAGGCTTAATCCTGCTCTGGTTTTTCGGCAACACTTTTTGGAAACAATGGGCAATGTTTCAACTTGCGGCAATGATCATCATGGCGGCTATTGTGCTGATTATAAAATTTAGCGTCAAGCGCAAACGCCCCGAAGGGGAATGGGGTCTCATCTATCGTAGTACCGATCCGCACTCTTTTCCCTCCGGTCATGCAACGCGTTCCTTTTTAATTGCAACGATGGCTGTTTTTCTTGGTCCCCTGTGGTTGACAATACTTCTTGTCATCTGGGCACCCCTTGTTGCACTGGGACGTGTCGCCATGGGTGTACACCATTTCTCCGATATCGTAGTTGGTGCCATACTCGGCATCCTTGGCGGCTGGATCGGATTTACTATTTCTCTTACACTTTACGCGTGGTTTGTGGGTTGGTCGGGATTGATGCTTTGGTAATTTAAATATATTTCCAA
>CAZERH010000194.1:0-2778 GCA_964515535.1 uncultured Anaerolineaceae bacterium | reverse complement strand
TTCGAAAGGTTTGCATTGAAAATCTACGCTGTATAACTTACAGCTTGCCTCTTGTAACTTGCAAACTTCTCAAACTCAATAGAATCAAAAATCCCCGGTCCCTTTGCAAAACGCTCTTAGGCAAGGACTGGGGATTTTCGATTTACATAACTCGCGATTACCGCCAATTTTCCTCTGTCTCCGGCTTATTCCCTAAAATCGTATCGATTTTTTCCATCAGAGCAGGCGTTAACTTCTCAAGATAATCAATTGCCTTCATATTCTCAACGACCTGCTCCACGTGAGATGCACCAGTAATCGTGGTGCTCACGTTGGGATTTTTCAAGGTCCACGCCAAGGCAAGTTGCGCCATGGTGCAACCGATTTCTTCGGCGATGGGCATTAATTCGCCGACTTTGTTGATTTTCTCTATCGCGTCATCATCAGTAAAGCGTTTGCTCAACCATTCGTAGCCATCGAGAGTGGCACGCGTTCCGGAGGGCATTTCCTTGTTATATTTTCCTGTCAATAATCCACTCGCCAGTGGCGACCAGATAGTTGTCCCCATCCCAATATCGCTATATAAATGAGCATATTCCGATTCCACGCGCTCACGGTGGAACATGTGATATTGCGGCTGTTCCATTTGTGGCGGTATCAAGCCCAACTCACGCGCGATGCCGTGCGCTTGCATAATCTGCACCGCGCTCCATTCACTGGTTCCCCAATAAAAGGCTTTACCTTGATCGATGATATGGTTAAAAGCCCGCACTGTTTCCTCTATCGGGGTATCTAAATCGGGGCGATGCGCAAAAACCAAATCGACATAATCCATTTGCAAACGCGCCAACGCCGCATCTACACCCTCAACGATATGCTTGCGAGAAAGCCCTTTGTCGTTTACGCCATCGCCGCCCCAAAAAATCTTGGTCGAGAATACCAAATCGGAGCGTTTCCAGCCTGCCTTCTTGACGACCTTCCCCATCATTATTTCCGCCTCGCCACCTGCATAAACCTCAGCGTTGTCGAAAAAATTTACGCCTGCATCAATTGCGGTTTGCATCATTTCCAAAGCAACATCTTCGCCGATTTGGTCGCTAAAAGTGACCCACGCACCAAACGAAAGCGCAGAAACTTGTAAACCCGCTGAACCTAAACGTCTATACTCCATTTTTTTCTCCTTAAGGGCTAAAACCCTTGTTCAGTGTTGATAATTTGCCCGTATAAATTTGCGTTTTTCTGATCACATAAATATAAAACGGCTTCAATAAATTGGGATGGATACCCCTCTTCTGCCTGATGCAGTTGAGGGATTCCCGTAGCGACCGCGTGCACCCGAACGTGATACTCAGCGAGTTCGCGCGCGGCTTGATGCGTGAGTCCGATTAACCCCATTGTACTGGAGAGATACGCGGTACCGCCAGCCTGCTCCCAACGCCCAGCCAAAGGAATCAGATTTACAATCACCCCGCCGCCATTTTCTTTCATCATTCTGCCTACCGACTGAGTCATCAAAAACGGCGCAGAAAGATTGACTAAAAGCGTGCGTTGCCAATCCCATTCGTCCATTTCAAGCAATGTCTTCTTTGGCTCAACAGCGGAGTAGTTGATAAGAATATCCACTTTTTTGAAGTCATCTTCAACGTGCATTACCAATCCCTGCACGGGAACTTTTTTAGCAATATCCTGCACGTAGACTTTGGCTTCTCCACCTTTTTCTTCAATTTCTTTAACTAACGATTTAAGGTTTTGCGGAGAAATGTCGTTAAGAGCCAAACGCGCACCTTCTAGTGCAAAGGCTTTGGCGATCTCGCGCCCATATCCACGCCCTGCGCCGGTGATTAAAACAACTTTATCTTTGAAATTCATATTTCCTCTTTTCTTTCGGAGCATATTATTCCCTAAATCTCTCATGTGTCACAGGTTGGGATTTGGTCAGGGTTATTATTCGCATTTAGCTCCATGCCAAAATAGGGTGAGGGGTCGTAGGTATTTCCAATTTTCAACTCGTTCATAAAAGAGCCGTAACCGTTGTCTTTCACGATAGAGAAATGGAGATGGATGCCTGTCGGATTATGAGGGTCGCCAGAGTAGTTGCCTTGATAGCCGAGCAATGTTCCGGCAGGGATTTTGACCTCGTGGGTGCCACGCGGGAAGGCATCTACGATGAAAGAGTTGCCCTCTGCATCTGCCATGTGGGCGTAGTAGAGCCAAATCTGCTGTTCGGGATTCAGAGGGTCGCTGGGGACACGGATTATAACGGAAGATGTCCACTCCGGCAGACGTGTCAGGTAGCCCTCGTAAGCCGCAATCACGGGCGTTTCACCGATTCCTTTTCCGCCAAAAATATCTATTCCCTGATGTCGATGTCCGGGACGAAAGGAGTCATCCCATACATATCCGATAATGCCGTCTGTGGGGAGAATAAAGGGGGCAGTGCCACAGCGCGTGCCTTGCAAAATTTCCCAATCGGCGTGTTCTTCAGGGTCATTAAACCAGCGCAAAACCTGCACCGTGCGCACACCTGATGAGTGCATACTACGGTAGATAAGATAGCCGCCGATGAGGGAGCCAACGACAAGTGTAGAGAGAACGAGTTTTTTTCCCATGAGATGATTATAACGCGCGAAAAGGATTCTTATAAAATTAGGACTTTCGCTTTCGGGCAAGAAAAGAGAGTGCATCGCACCAAAACGATGGGAATTTGCCCTTCGATGGGCTAAATACTTGTCGATTAGCATTTTTTTGTCGAAGTTGGTGCGATGCACTACTGCTTGAACGAAAGTCCTAAAAATTTCA
>CAZERH010000193.1:0-4559 GCA_964515535.1 uncultured Anaerolineaceae bacterium | reverse complement strand
AACCTATGCTCACAAAAGTTCAAAAATGGGGCAACAGTCTGGCTTTACGCATCCCAAAAGCCTTTGCTCTTGATGCACAATTAGCAAACAATTCGTATGTAGAAATGTCTATGATAAAAGGTCAAATTATCATAAAACCAATTCCCGCGAAAGAATGGACTTTAGATGAATTGTTAGCAGGAATTACCGTGGAAAACCTTCACAGTGAAGTGGATACCGGAATCGCTTTAGGTAACGAGATTTGGTGAAATCATGGCATATATTCCCGACAGTGGCGATATTATTTGGATTACGCTAAATCCACAAGCCGGACATGAGCAAGCAGGAAGACGACCGGCTTTGGTTTTGTCCCCGCAGGCTTATAACGGAAAAACCGGTTTAGCGATTCTCTGCCCGATTACGAATCAAATCAAAGGCTATCCTTTTGAAGTCAAAGTCCCCCAAGGGGTAAAAGTTAGCGGTGCAATCCTTTCTGACCAAGTAAAAAGTCTCGATTGGCGAGCAAGAAAAGCAGAATTCTTTTGCGAATTGCCGCCAGATACCTTCAATGAAGTTATACAAAAGTTAGGGGCGTTAATTCGCAAGAAAATCCAAAAGATGTGATTTGTTTAGCCATCTGATTTCTTAAAGAAATCAGGTGGCTTGCTTTTTGTAGGCTCTTCACAACCACAGGACATCTGTGTTTACATAAATACATATGCTTTGGTATCATGTGTTTATGAGAAGCCTGCGCCGAGGGTGGCGCAGGGAGCCATGGATGGAAAAAGTTATCAGTCAAAATTTACCACTCCCAGTTTTTTTTACCACTTGAGTAAAAGATCTGCCTGCTCAGTATACTGAGCAAGTTTAAGGTTTTAAAAACAGTTTTTTTGAAGCAATACCTTTTTGTATTTCGGCGATGAATTCCATTTATTGATTTTGGGCTAACCGCAAAATCCGATAAGACTTAAAAAAACAATCATGGTGCATTAAATACCTCGCACCATGATTGCATTAAATGTTTATATATTACTGCACGCTGGAATTAGATTGGGCAAAAAATCAACGCTTCTACTCTATTTTCTTCTTTCTACGCTTATTCCAATGCGCCGCGCCGCCTAAAACAATCGCACCACCTGTTAATCCGATAGAACCACAAATGGGAGGTGCTGGAGAGGTCTCGGGAAGTGTTTCTGGTCCTGAAGGAACATCTGGTTCCGGAGGAGCGGTTGGTGCCGGAGGAGCAGTTGGTGCCGGAGGAGCAGTTGGCACTATGGGGGCTTCTGTGGGGACATCCGGCGCAGGGGGGATATCATCATTTTCATCTCCGAAAGTGCCCACCAAAAACCACGCACCTACGCAAAGTATCGCAATTAGCATAATGCTTAGAATAATGGCAGTCCAATTTGTATCTTTTTTAGCGGGTGGAGGTGGTGGGACTGCGGCAGGGGTAGCATATTGAGCGGGGGGGGCAGAGGCTTGTTGCGGAGGAGGAGGGGCTTGTAAAGAACTGGCAAAGGCACTCCGAAACTCACCTGCGCTTTGGAATCGAGCATCGGGGTTTTGTGCCATTGCCTTGAAAACGACTTTTTCCACCGCGGGGGGCAGATCAGGGCGTTTGGTGTGAAGGCTGACGATTGTGCCGGCTGGGGGTGGGGAGCCTACCAAAATTTCAAATAAAAGAACACCTAACGCGTAGATGTCAGCTCGGCGATCCACTACACCGCCGTCTCTTTGTTCGGGACTCAGATAAGGGCTGGCAGATGCCGTTAAAGGTTGAGCAAGCCCAAAATCTGCTAGAAGCGGGCTGTTTCCCGCATCTAAAAAGATGTTTGCGGGTTTTAGATTTCCATGCACATAGCCCTTCCCGTGAATATAATCCACAGCTTCTACAATTTGATTAATGAGAGCTTGGGCTTCACTTGGATTATAAAAACGGGACAGATTGGTATCCAAACTGCCATTTTCGAGGTAAGCAGAGGCGCGGTAAGTGGTGCCTTCTGCTTGTCCAAAATCGTATACAGGCAAAAGGTTGGGGTGCGACATTTGAGCGGCAAGTTGCGCCTGTTGCAAAAATCGCTGTGCAACTGAGGGGGTGTGGGCGGTTTCGGGGTTAAGAACTTTCACGGCAACATAGCGGTTTTGGCTAGGCTGAAAAGCCTTAAAAACCAAGCTATTGCCGCTTTGGTCTATGAGTTCGGTAAGTTGGTATTCTCCGAGCGTTTTTCCTGTCAGTTGAGACATTGTTTACTCCTTTTTGCGTATCACGCGATATCTTTAATCCATCGGAACAATAATTTGAATTGCCTGATGATGTGCTATGACGGTGATTGGGGTGGTGCCATATTCTTCGCCGTCTATCCATACGCTTTGGGGGGAATCAGCTTCTAAGGTGATTTCTCGTCCTTGCCAATGATAAATGCCCACTGCGGATTGGTTTTTTAGTTCACCATTACCCACTTTAAGCATATAGTTTGAGAGTGCGCGTAGTGGTTGCACCCCCGCGGTGACGGCATATAAATCTAATAAGCCATCGCTGATGCTTACTTCTTTCACTTCGGGGAGAGGAATGCCTAAAACGCCACCAAGTGCGCCTGCGTTCAGAATAAAACAGAGCATTGCCTCTCCTTCAATAACTTCACCGTCTACGGTAGCGCGATATTGAGCGGTGGGTGCGTCTCGTAAGAATTTGAGGGAGGTGTTCACATAGGCAAGTTGTCCAAATTTATCTTTCATTTCTCGGCTAGCGGCTCTTTCTGAATCAAAGCCCGTGTATGCGCGGAGCATGAAATTATGCTCGTTAATTTGGGCTATATCTATTTTTTTTATTTGATTGTTTTCTACTATCAAGTTTGCCGCTTTTTTAAGCGTGCGTGGGATGTTGAGCGCGTAAGTCATAGCGTTCCCCGTACCGCCCGGTAAAATTGCCATAGGGGTATCGCTGTGCATGATAGCGTTTGCAATTTCCATCTGTGTTCCATCCCCGCCGTAGCCTACGATTAAATCTACACCGCGCGCGAGGGCTTCTTTGGCGAAACGTTGTGCATCTCCCGATTTTTGGGTGATGCTAATATCCCAATCTATATCGTGGGGATGAAAAACTGCATTGAGCGTGTTAAGAATCGGCTCTGGTTTTCCCGCGGCGGGGTTAATAATAATATGGATTTTTTTATAGGTAGACATAGCTTAAATTTCTTCTCCAATTTTTGAACCAAAAGTATACGCGTACACTCGCGTAAACACTGCACCAAAGAGAAAAATTTGTGCCAAAAAGTAGAAGCTCATTAAAATTACTGCTACTGCCCCCGCGGCTTCGAAAGCTGAACCAAATTTTCCACTTGTCAGGTAGAATCCGAGCAGGTTACCACCCAATGCCATCAATACTGTGGTCAACGCTGACGCGTACCAAACATCTCGCCACGCTACATCTGCGTCTGGCAAGATTTTGTATATTAATGCGAGGAAGAGGGTTGTGAACCCTAAAAGACTGAGAGTATTGAGATAGGGCATGTCAGCAAGGACTTGAATAAGTGTATCAAGCCAAGTAAGAATAATACTTACGAGCGTAATCGCAACGAGAAGAAGTCCAACGCCGATGACCATTACAAAGGAAAAAAGACGTTGCTTTAGCATAGTCGTAGTTTCATTTTTGTTCGGAGGGGGAACTCTCCAAACAGTATTAAGGGCGTATTGTAGTTGAAAAAACAATCCTGATGCGGCAAGAAAGAGAGCAAAAAAGGCAATGGCAGAAGTCCAAAATGAAGATCCGGCGGTGTTAGTAGTGGCATTGGCTAAACCGTATACCGCGTTCTGGATATACTCTGCCATGTCTGCGCCTAATGTGTTTTCGAGCCTTTGGTAGATATTGTTTGCCACAGGAAGTTGATTGATGAAAAACCCCGCCACAACGAGGGCGATATAAATAACCGGTGCAAAAGAGAACATCCCAAAATAGGCGAGTGCCGCTGAGAGCATATTAGGGCGCTCTGTTATCCAGATATTATAGAGGTCTTTGGCAAAATTTAGTATGGTGTTTTTCATAAGATGATTTACGGGAGCGTAGAATTCGGATAAACACCCCTGTGAAATTCAGGATTGGACAAAAAGCCTCGCTACGAAGATGTCTCTTACTTGAGTGCCGAAAATCAACATCTTTTGTATAAATCTACTGATACCACGTGCCCAGTTTGGGGTTTAGCAAACAAGCCTAAAACGTGCTCGCGGTGCATCATCCATAATCAAATAAATTTATTGTCCTAACGTCAAGCGGGGTATTGCTGAAAAGGTTTTGATGTTTAGAGATTTTGAGCAAAAAGACATGAAGCGAAATTCACTTCATGTCTTTTTGTTTTATTTTTTGTTAGGGTGCGGGGATTACGGGAATTTCAACGCCGTTGGGGTTTTCAAAAAGAACCCAATCTGCTGAAACCCAGCCTTGACCGGTAGAAACCAAATGAGGCGGAATTTTCACCACCCACCAAGCACTATCTGCGCTTACGCCAAGCACTTCGCCTTTGGTGCCTGCATGAGCAAGACCGTAGCTAGGATAAGTTGTTCCTGGTCCTGAGCGGATGTTAATG
>CAZERH010000192.1:1408-4565 GCA_964515535.1 uncultured Anaerolineaceae bacterium | reverse complement strand
AAAAATTATTTTGTGTTACGTATTGAAAATAAATAAACAAGTGCAATAAAACTGAGATATAACGCACGCGATGTCTTTTCCTCCTGAAGATACTTTACCGTGTTGTGTACCCAAAACCCAAAAAGAGAATCAATGAATGCAATTTCTATCAGAATACCTAAAAAATAATTCGCGCTATCCAGCCAAATTCCTTGAGCATTTTCCATAATTTATTCCACCACATTTTCAAAAACCCGCTTTCATTTACCGATGTGAACTTGCATGTAGCGAGTATAGGATTATATTTTTCACCTGTCAAGCATTTTTCATGTCGCCTCCTCTAAAACCCCTCCGCCACATACTCCCCCCACACCTCACGCAAGATATTCGCGATTTCTCCCAACGTCATATCATGCTCAACCGCCTCAATGAAAATCGGCATCAAATTATCATCTCCCCGCGCGGCGTTCTCTATCCTCGTGCGCAACTCAGCAACTTTTCTCTCATCTCTATTCTCTCGCAACTCAGCTAACTTCACGCGTTGCGCTTCCTCTATCGCAGGGTCTACTGCCATGCGTTCTATATCTATATTTTCTTCCACTTGGAATTTATTCACGCCGACCACAATATCTTCTTCGCGCTCAATCGCTTTTTGGGCATCGTATGCCGCATTTTGGATTTCGCGTTGCATATATCCAGCTTCAATCGAGCGCAAGGCTCCACCCATTTCGTCAATTTTTGCGATATAGGCTTCGGCGGCTTTCTCGATTTCATCGGTCAGGTATTCAATCAGATAAGAACCAGCCAGCGGGTCAATTGAATCAGCAACTCCCGATTCGTAGGCGATGATTTGTTGGGTGCGTAGCGCAACGCGTACCGATTTTTCGGTCGGAAGCCAGAGGGCTTCGTCCATGCTGTTGGTATGTAGAGATTGCGTCCCGCCGAGAACGGCGGAGAGGGCTTGAATGGTGACACGGGCAACATTATTCTCCGGTTGTTGAGCGGTTAATGTCGAGCCAGCGGTTTGGGTATGGAATCGCAACCGCCACGATTTGGGGTTTTTCGCACCAAAGCGTTCTTTCATCGTTTTTGCCCACAGGCGGCGCGCGGCGCGGTATTTTGCGACTTCTTCGAGTAAATTATTATGGGCGTTGAAGAAAAACGAAAGTTGCGGGGCAAATTTATCCACGTCTAAGCCCGCGTCAATCGCCGCCTGCACATACGCCATCCCGTTTGCGAGCGTGAACGCCATCTCTTGCACGGCGGTCGAACCGGCTTCACGGATATGGTATCCCGAAATGCTGATCGTGTTCCAGCGCGGCACTTCGGCTTGGCAGTATTGAAAAACATCCGTTATCAGGCGCATCGAGGGCGTAGGCGGGAAGATGTACGTCCCGCGCGCCACATATTCTTTGAGAATATCATTTTGGATTGTGCCGCGCAGTTTGCTCACATCCGCACCTTGTTTTTTGGCAACGGCAATATACATGGCAAGCAAAATCGCGGCAGGTGCGTTGATGGTCATCGAAGTGGAGACTTTTTCAAGCGGGATTTGGTCGAAGAGTTGCTCCATATCTTTTATGGATGAAATGGAGACCCCAACTTTTCCCACCTCCCCAACAGCGAGGGGATCATCGGCATCGTAGCCGATTTGGGTCGGGAGATCGAACGCGACAGATAAGCCCGTTTGCCCCTGATCGAGCAGATAGCGGTACCGAGCATTCGACTCTTCGGCGGAGGCGTAACCGGCGTACTGGCGCATTGTCCAGAATCTGCCTCGGTACATGGTCGGCTGAACGCCGCGCGTATAGGGGTATTCGCCCGGGAATCCCAAATCTGTTTTTTGCGCGGTATCAAGTTCAGGGTCAGGCACGATCCGCGGTATTTCTATCCCGGAGGAAGTTTTAAATTCATCTTTCCGCTCACCAAACTTATCCAAAAGCGGATTTAAGGTCTCATTTTTCCATTTTTTGATAGTTCTCATAATTTCTCCATAGCATTTTAGGTTTCCTATATTATAATAGAAGAGTTTTCATTATCGGACAAGAAAAAGGAGTTGTTGATGAAAGTAATCGCATATATTGGTGCATCCATTTTAATTTTCTTCGGCACAATGTTTATTTGGGGGGCGTTTGGCTCTAACCCACAACCCGGGTGGGTTGGCGTGGGCGTGATAAGCGTAGCGATTGGATTTGGCATTATCTGGTTTACACAGCGCAAAGATAAAGCCACCGCGGGGGAACAAAACATTTCGGTAAATATAGATTTGCCGGGAGAAATAAAACTTGAAACAATGACCTGCCAAGCCTGCGGGGGAAGTTTAACCAGCAAAAATATAGAAATGCAATCTGGCGCGCCGATGATTGTTTGCCCTTATTGTGAAACAACTTATCAGTTAAACGAAGAACCGAAGTGGTAGGAAGAAGCAAGTTTGCAAGTTGCAAGTACGCAAGTTGAGTCTCCTCTCGTAGTGACGACTTTAGCCGTATCACTTGTACACTTGCCTCTTGCATACTTGTAAACCTGCAACTCCAGAGGAGTACCCCATGAAACGTAAACTCTTTATTCTCATCTTAGCCTTTGCGCTCGTTTTTGGATTAACAGCTAGTGCAAGTGAGCAATCTTATTCTTTTGAGTTAGAGAAAGAAGTGGTGCATGTCTACTATAACGATGATGGCTCCATGTCTGTTGATTATACTTTTTTCTTCAAAAACAATTCCGGTGCACATATAATTGATTTTGTAGATGTGGGGATGATTAATAGTAATTGGCGTTACGCCTCAGCCTCTGCCGATGTAGATGGAAATCCTGTTGGAATTTCAACCGATTATCAAGGTAGCGGAACTGGTTTGGCGGTGGATATGGGCGGCTTTGCGATTGCCGCCGGTGGAAGAGCAGTGGTGCATGTATACGTTGGCTATGTAGATGAAGTTCTTTATCCCAACGATGAAAAAGAAGATTATGCCAGTGCGGTTTTTGGCACAACTTATTTTGGTAGCCAATATGTGACGGGCACTACTGACCTGACTGTCTCTCTGCATTTGCCACCCGGCATGCAACCCGATGAGCCGATTTACTATTATCCCAGCGATAATTGGGGCGGAAACAGAGAACCCGAAAGTATGCTAGATGGCAACGGACGCGTTACTTACACATGGCGCGATCCACTTGCAAACGG
>CAZERH010000192.1:0-1308 GCA_964515535.1 uncultured Anaerolineaceae bacterium | reverse complement strand
AAACGCGGGCTAACAGCCGTTGAATCGGCGGTGTTGATGGAGGAGCCACTCGATAAAGTAATGCAAATGATTCTCTTTGGGGTTATCAAAAAAGACGCGGCAGAAGTAACCAACAACAACCCATTTAAGCTCAAAGTGGCTGACCCCATCCCTGAAAAATTACATCAATACGAAAAGGATTTTCTCGCCGCCTTTGCAGATGGCAAAAATAACCGCGCCGCCCAACGTAAGAAACTGCAAAAAGTGACGGTTGGACTAATCAAAAGTGTTGGAAAGAAGATGAAAGGCTTTAGCCGAAAAGAGACGGTCACCTATTATAAAAAAATTATGGAACGCGCTTGGGAACAAATTGAAACTGCCGGCACACCCGAAATTATGAGCGAAAAATACGATAAAGCTCTCGAATGGACAATGTTGGACAATGATTACCAAGACCGCACAAAAACCGTCTTCCGCAATCGCCCGGTCTATGCGCCAATTTGGTGGGGACGCTATAATCCCTCCTTTGGCAGGAGTTCAGCGGGTAGGTCGGTATCTGCCCCCTCATCACCAGGTGGTAAAAGTTTTGCATCTTCCATGCCTCAGCTCCCCGGTGCAGATTTCGCCGCTGGTATTGTGGGCGGTGCACAAACCTTCTCCGAAAAAGTTGTTGGGAACTTAAATAAATTCACCAGCCCCGTGACCCAAAAAACCAACCCGCCACCGGTTTCCACCTCCAGTGGCAGGAGTAGTGGCGGCGGAAGTTGCGCTTGTGCCTGCGCTTGTGCCGGATGCGCGTGTGCGTGTGCGGGCGGAGGGCGGTAAATTGAAAGTTCAAAGTTGCAAGTTGCAGGTTAGAAGGTTTGCATGTTGAAAAACAAATTCACGAAGTGGTTAAGCTTTCAACCTTCAACTTTTAACCTGCCAACAGGATTATTCCACTACGAGCATCGAAATTTCCTCGAAAAGTCCCGCATCCACCTACGCTTAGACCCGGACGGGTATGGTACCTTAATCGTCAATGCGAATCAGGTTATGCACCTGAATCCCACCGCATCGTTGATGGCGTATTTAACGTTGGAGAAAAAAAGCGAAAAAGAAATTATCAAAATAGTGCGCAAAAAATACGCCGTAAGCGAAAAACAGGTTCTTGAAGACCTTGAAACCTTCAACCTTCAACTGGACAACCTAATCCGTCCCGATGGAGCTTGTGCGATTCATGATTTGGAATTGGATATCAATATGCCCTTCTCCGCGCGTCCTACCGCACCCTACCGCATGGATTTGGCTCTCACCTATCGTTGCAACAACGATTGCGCCCATTGCTAC
>CAZERH010000191.1:0-4572 GCA_964515535.1 uncultured Anaerolineaceae bacterium | reverse complement strand
AGCCACGGGCAGGCAACGCGGTCTACATGGACGTGCGAACGAGTAATCCACTTCATGATTTTTTCTCCTTTTTTCTAGGGGGATGAATTTCAAGAAATTATAATCCCCTTTGCCTAACTTAAAATAATTTCGTCTGTATTTCAGGCTTTTCCTCGTAGCCCTCATCAATTGGTAAATTTTTGCGCCGAGCCATTTGACTGGCTAATTGGTCGCATCTTTCGTTTCCCATATTTCCGGCATGACCCTTCACCCATCGAAATTCCACCTCGTGTTTTTCGTAAAGAGTGAGCAATCTTGCCCATAGATCGTGGTTTGTGCGTAAACCGCCTTCTTTTGTGCGCCACGCCTTTTTCTGCCAATTTTTAGCCCAACCTTTTTGGATGCCGTTAATCACATAGCGGGAATCGCTAAATAAAATCACATCGGATTTTTGGGATAAAGCCTCTAAGCCGACAATGCACGCGAGCAATTCCATACGGTTATTGGTCGTCAAACGGAAACCACCGGAACGTTCTTCTTTTTGAGCTTGATAGCGCAAAACAACACCGTACCCGCCCGGTCCCGGGTTGGGATTTGCCCCCCCGTCTGTGTAGATGAGCGTTTTGCCTTCTGCGAGCAAGTCTTTTAGATTCTCTGTGTCTTTGTCTGCGGGCAAATTACCGACCAATTTCAATAGATCTTTGGGGAGTTTTTTGGGATCAAATTTCTTGATCCATGCTTGTGCTTCTTCTTTGGTATAGAAACCTTTATAGACCGCGTCGGGATAGCTCTGCACTTGTGCGCTGGCACCCCCATCACCAAACCAGGTTTTATAAAGTCCGGGTTTGTGTCCTTTGATGACAATATAGTAGGATTTTTTCTTTTTTTTGCTCATAATTTTAAAAGATTTATCGCTCTCCGTGCGCTCTGTGGGAAAAAAGCCACATGACACTTTTGTTTTCGATGGTGGTTTCGATACGGCGAAAAGCATCGCCTACTCAACCAACGTAGGCTTCTTCTGTCACGTGGTTAGGAAAAAATCACTTAGCGGCTTGCAAAGCCTGCGCCAAATCTTCGAGAATATCGTCTATATGCTCAACTCCTACACAGAGACGTAAGGTGCCTTTTGAGATGCCTGCCGCAGTCAATTCTTCATCAGAAAGTTGCCGATGCGTAGTTGAAGCCGGGTGCGCCACTAAAGACTTTGCATCTCCGATATTTACAAGTCGCTTAAATAACTTCAGCGAATCATAAAAACGAATGCCAGCTTCAAGTCCACCTTTAATATCGAAAGAAAGCAATGCAGAAGGCGTGCCTCCTGTATATTTTTTTGCTAACGCATAATAGGGTGAGCTAGAAAGCCCGCCATAATTAACCAATTCAACCTGAGGATGAGTACTAAGATAGGTTGCCACTGTGTACGCGTTTTCGCAATGCCTTTCCATGCGTAATGCCAAAGTCTCTATGCCTTGCAAAATCAAGAAAGCATTAAACGGACTGAGTGTAGAGCCTGTATTACGCATAGGCACGGTGCGCGCCCGTGCAATAAATGCCGCCTCGCCCATTTCTTTTGCGTAAATAACGCCATGGTACGCCGGCTCCGGCTTATTCATCATCGGGAAGCGTTCTGCATTTTCAGCCCAAGGGAAACGCCCGCTATCTATAATGATCCCGCCCAGCGAGTTGCCGTGACCGCCCATATATTTTGTTAGTGAGTGAATCACAATATCTGCGCCGTAATCGATTGGTTTTATGAGTATCGGGGTGGCTACGGTATTATCCACGATTAGCGGCACACCGTATTTATGAGCCATATTTGCAATTTCTTCAATGTCGGCAATGCTCCCCATCGGGTTGCTGATACTTTCGCAAAAAACGGCACTTGTTTTTTCATCTATGAGAGCTTCTAAATTTTCCGGAGATCCATCTTCTGCAAAACGTGCTTCGATGCCCAATCTGGCAAAAGCGTGTGCGAAAAGTGTATAAGTTCCCCCATAAAGTTGTGGCGTGGAGACGATATTATTCCCCTTCTCGGCAATCGTCAAAATGGCATAATTAATTGCGGCACTCCCTGCGCTTACCGCCAACGCCGCCACCCCGCCCTCCAATTCCGCCACACGTTTCTCTAAAATATCGGTAGTTGGGTTCGTCAAGCGGGTGTAGATATTCCCCTCTACGTCTAAGTTGAATAAATCTGCGGCATGTTGTGCCGAATCAAATTCGTAGGCAACGGTCTGATAAATCGGGACCGCGACCGCTTTTGTGGATGATTCGCTCTCATAGCCGCTGTGGATGACTTTTGTTTCGTCTCTCATGTTTTTTCCTTTTTCGGGGGGATAAAAACCCGCTCCGCACGTGCTTTGGGCTTGGTTGCCCTTATTGGGCGTTTTCTGTAGTTCAGCTTTTGTTTCCCCTCATGGTAGGGGATTTAGCCCTTTCGTGCGCGAGCGATTACTACGAGGGTGCAGTTCATTAAACGGAATCAAGCCAAAATCACGCGCGTTCCTTTGTATTTAATCCAAGCGGGTCGTTGGGGTCAATCTCCGGCGGGAAGGGGATTTTTCTGTCCACATCCGTTAACTGATAAACCAATCCCAACCAATTATTGAAAAAGGCGCGACCCGTGTCTCTCCAAGTATTATCCAGATGCAGCTCGATTTTTTGCTCAGGGAAAGGTGGAATTGCGTTGCCTTGCTCCATTGCCGCGTAGACGAGTTCCTGATAATAATCTACGATGCGAGTAGCTTCTTTATTAAAATAATTTTCGGGATGCGGGGGGTAGATTTTGCGCTTGCCATCAATAAAACGCAGAACTTCCCGTTTATATTCTTTGAGCAAGCTGATGCGGTCATATTCGGGATGCCCCTGTAGAAAAACGAGTCGAAATTGGTCGGGGCTGACCGCCAAATGAACGCCGCCTTCTTCGCTGTAGACAAGGGTTTTATAGCCGGCTACTTCAAGTTGGGCGCGGCTGACATCGTTATTGCGTGAGTGGGGGACATCAAAACGGGTATTAATATCAAGAAGCAGAGGATGCTCACTCTGCGTGATGCGATGACTATAAACGCCCCAACGCTTTTGGGATAGCGGTTTGCGCTCAATGCGACTGAGCGATTTGGCAATGGCATGCGTTGAGAGACAAGAAGCGAGCGTTGAGGTGATATTGGCTCTTGACCAGGCAATAATTTCTTGCAGTTTTTCCCAGAAGGGTTCTTTGTTGAGGTCGGGACTGATAGGATTTGCACCGGTGACGATGAGGGCATCTAAGCCATCTTTTTTGAGGGCTTCAAAAGTGGTGTAATGTTCCTTGATATAGGCTTGAATATCAGGACTGCGCGATGAATCGGGGATTGTGCAGGGGTGGATATAGAATTGGGCAATTTGGTTACTGCTCCCAACCAAGCGCAGAAATTGTAATTCGGTTACTTTGAAGGCTGAATCGGGCATCATATTCAGAAAGCCGATATGAAGTTCTCGAATATCTTGTTTGAGGGCGTGCTCAAGGCTGAGTACTTCCTGACGATGTTGGGCTTTGAGATTTTCAAGACTTGGGAGGGGGGTATGGGCTACAAGGGGCATGGTCTTTCTCTCTATTTATGCAAAAATGCGAAGGAAATCATCCTTCGCAGAGGTGGTTTTGGTTCGCCTTAGGATAGTACAAAAAAGTTAGAGAAGCAAGAGCAAAATTAAACAGATTAGCGCGGGAAGTGCTTGAATATAGAGAATTTTTTTGCTGGCTGTCACGCCCCCAAAGATGCCTGCGATGAGCACACAGCTCACGAAAAAGATTTTTATGCTCATCCCCGCAGTGCCGAGGCTGAGACCCCAAATTAATCCCGCCGCCAAAAAGCCGTTGTAGAGACCTTGATTCATCGCCAGTGTTTTGGATGCGGTAGCCGTTTCTTTGTTCATGCCGAAAACACGCCGACCGAGGGGTTTATCCCAGTAGAAGATCTCCAGCACCATAAAGGCGATATGTAAGAAGGCGATTATAAAAATGATGATATTTATAAGTGTAACCATGATTATTTCTCCGGTAGTCCATCCCAAATTTCGATGTCGTCTACCCACTGATATTTGGGGTTTGAATCGCCGTAGATTTGGGTGAGCATGATGAAATCTATCGGTTGAGAATTTCGGGTGGTGGGACCATAATGGTCGCCCACAACTTGACCGTTAATCTTCCACAAAGCGCGACCATCCTCTCCTTCGCTCCAATGCCAATAGTATTCGGTTAAAAACCACTCGTCTAGTGGGACAGGGATTTCCCTATTATCAATTTCCCAAATTGGTTCGGCGGGATTCGCGTCTCCCTGCCAATGCCAGTAGGGGGGAGAGCCATCTTCATCTGTGTAAATATAGGCTATCAACCGAAAACCATCTCCGCTGGCATATTTTTTTGTTTTCCATTCAAAAAGGGCGCGCCACTTGCCGGGTTTTGTACTGCTTTCGCTGTCCACCTTCATCCAATAGCGGATGTACAAATCGCTTCTTCCCTCGACAATATCTAAAATCTCATAGGGGCATTGTGTCACACCGGTATCATAACGCTCAATGCTGTAGAGTGTTTTTGTTACCTCTCCATCATGTCCG
>CAZERH010000190.1:0-4603 GCA_964515535.1 uncultured Anaerolineaceae bacterium | reverse complement strand
GGTAAGACCACCGACAATAAACCCAACTAAGAATGCGCCAAATTCGTCACGATCAGACATGATTTTCTCCTTTTTTAAGAACTAACTTTTTTTGATACCGAATATTTCAAAGATACGCTGTAAACCAGCTAGACTGGCATTGAGCTTGATGACTGGTTCAGCCATATTCTCGCTGAGAAAAGCAGTTGTCCCACGCAAGGTGTGGACAGTCTCATTCGTTGCGTCCAAAATAGGTTTGATTTCATGTTGGAGCAAGTTGATGAGCGTGGAGATTTGCAAAATCAAAATTACCAGAGCAACACCAATCACGAGTGATTCAAATGCCATAAAAATAATGAAAATATCTCGAATGCGCTCAGTAGGGGTGTTGGGATTAAGCAACCCTGCGACTGCGGCAATGATGCCGCCAAAAATGAGAAGAACAAAAACAATCGCAATAATCACTACCTTACGCTGATCAGCCTCGTCTGTGCTCTTTTTGCTTTTTTTATTTTCTTCTAGGGGAACTTTCACAATTTCTTCAGTCATTCCCATATTATAGCATATTCGATTAAATTTCGTTTATGTCTTGACTTCGAATTTCGATTCTGGTATCCTTTATCTACCGAACGGTCGGTAGGTTTTCAGGAAGCTCCCATTATGATGACAAAAGAAGAGATACTAGATGCCGCGGCACAAATTTTCCGCATCAAAGGCTACCACGCTACATCAATGCAAGATATTGCCGACGCGGTTAACCTGCAAAAAGCCAGTCTTTACCATCACGTCTCTAGTAAGCAGGAAATTTTGCTTGAACTTTTAGACCAAGCCTTAGAAATGCTCACAGAGAAAATCAGCGATATTGCGGATGACCAAAATCTTCCCCTTGAAGAAAAACTCCGCGCCATGATTTACGCCTACCTTGAAGCCCTCACAGACCATTTCGATTTGGCAACCGTTCTTCTGCTGGAGCATCGTTCCCTAAAGCCCGAATTGCACGCTCGTCACATTCCCAACCGAGATCGTTTTGAAGTCATTTGGCGAGAAGTTATTGAAGAGGGGATGCAGGCGGGCGTTTTTTGTTGCTCCGAAACCGCACTTACAGCTCGCAATCTTCTCGGCGCAATGAACTGGGCAATCACTTGGTTCAACCCCGATGGCGAAATGACCATCGAAGAGATTTCAGACCAAACCGCATCTCTTTTTCTCAATGGTTTAAAGAGCAAATAAATGCCAGCCATCCCCACCACCAAATCTCTGCATACTTACGCCGAATTCACAACCGAAAACGGCGCGCGGATTTACAGAATCCCGATGCAGGCATTTCCGGGATTTTGGGCGTATGCTTATCTCGTTTTTGTGGATGATTTGGTCGTGCTGATTGATACCGGCTCCGGCTTTGGGGATTGCAACGAGCAGTTAATGGCGGGATTTGAGACGGTACGCGCGCGTGAGGGGCTTGATTCCCTTATGGACGCGTTGGATTACATCCTCATCACACACGGGCATATTGACCATATCGGCGGGTTGCCTTATCTCATCGAAAAAACGGATGCGAAAGTAGGCATACATGAACTCGATTTGCGTAACCTGACCAATTACGAAGAGCGGATTATCGTCTCGGTGCGGCGATTGTGCGAATTTTTGATTGAAGCCGGTGTAGAGGCGGGGAAATTGGAAGAGATTATGAACGTCTACGCGGTGAACAAGGCTCTTTTCTCCTCCGTTCCCGTTGATTTCACCTACGGCGCAATTGAGATGCAACTCGGTAGCTTCGAATTTCTCCACGTCCCCGGGCATAGCGCGGGGCAAGTGGTGATTCGGCTGGATGACTATCTCTTTTGCGGCGACCATGTGCTGAATGGCATCTCCCCACATCAATGGCCCGAAAGATTGACGATGAATATGGGACTTGGGCATTATCTTAACTCTCTTGAAAAGATGTATCTTTGGGCGGGTGACAATGTGACTTTAACCCTCAGCGGTCATAACGAGCCGATAGAAAATCTCCACGACAGGATTAAGCAAATTAAAGGGATTCACGCCAAACGTCTCGCGCGAACCCTAGAAATCCTGTCCACGCCGCACACGGTGGCGGAGGTCTCATCCCAGCATTTGGGGAGGTGGGCGGTTACGACATCCTATTATCGGTAGAAGAAGCGGGGGCGCATATCGAGTATTTATATCAACGCGGGCTGTTGGGTATATCTAATATCGAAGCAATTGAGCAAGGCACGGTGCCTTTGCTTTATGAACGAATTAACGACACGGTAGCAGAGCAAGTGAGAATTTGTTGCTAAACCGTAGTGCGAGAATTATCTCGCATTATTTCTAAAAGGCGACATAAATGTCGCTCTACGAAGGAGGAACGATGTATTCTTTTGAACCGAATGAAGAACAACAAATGCTGATAGACGCAGTCAGCCGCTATGCGGAAAACGACTTGCGTGAAGCAGCGGAGGAGGCTGAGGAACATGCGAAGTTTCCTGACGGTCTCATCGAGAAGGGCTGGGAAATGGGCGTTTTGCAAGCCTCTATTCCCGAAGAGTATGGCGGATTTGGGGAGTATTCGAGCGTAACCGGTGCGTTAGCCGCGGAAGAATTGGCTTATGGCGATTTACCCGGTGCGATGGCGGTACTGACCCCGAATCTTTTCGTTTGGCCGATTTTGTTAGCTGGCTCTGAAGCGCAAAAAGAGAAATTCATTCCGCCCGTGATCGAAATGGAATGGAAAGCTTACACCGCCGCGATGATCGAGCCTGCTTTCAACTTTGACCCCACCGAGTTGAAAACCACCGCGGTTGCCGATGGTGATGATTTTGTGATCTCTGGCAAGAAAACTTATGTCCCTTATGCCAAAGACGCAGAGATGATGATTGTTTATGCCAATGTTGATGGCGTAACACAAGGTTTTATCGTCCCCGGTGATGCAGAAGGCTTGACCGTTGGGGAAGAAAATAAGCTGATGAGTATGCATGCCTTGCCACAATATGATGTGGAACTAGACGGCGTGCGCGTTCCTGCTGAAAATCGCCTTGAAGGTGACTTTAGAGCTGTTTTAGCCGCGAGCCACGTTGGTTTAGCGGCGTTGGCGGTTGGCGTAGCAAAAGCCTCTCTCGATTATGCGGTTAATTATTCTAAAGAGCGTGAAGTTTTCGGCGTGAAAGTGGCGCAGAAACAAGCTATCGCTTTTATGATGGCAGAAATGGCGATGGAGATTGAATCTATCCGCATGTTGACTTGGGAAGCGGCATGGAAATTAGATAATGACGAAGAAGATGCACAAAAATCGGCGTATCTTGCCGCAGTCGGCGCGATGGATATGGTGATGATGGTCACCGATCGCGGCGTGCAGATTCTCGGCGGTCACGGCTATATCCGCGACCATCCCGTTGAGCGTTGGATGCGTAACGGACGCGGCTTCGCGACCTTTACCGGCTTGGCGATTGTCTAGGATTTTTTGAACACGGATTATACAGATTACACGGAGTTTTTTAACACAAAGGACACTAAGAAACACGAAGGAAAAGCTTTTTTGTTTTTTTTCCGTAACTTTAAAAAGTTTTTCTCCGTATTCTCCGTGAACTCCGTGTTCAAAAAAAAAGAAGGAGTAAATAATGACGATTGAATTTAAAACCCCGAAACCGATTGCTCAACAGCAATATGTTTTGAAAACTGTGGCAGAAAATATGATGCGCCCACACTCGCGCTATTACGATGAGCAAGAGCATGAGATTCCGTGGGATTACATCAACTTTATGCACCAGGCAATGAAAGCCTCCGGAGCCGGTTCTTTGGCTCCCTCCGAGAAGAAAAAAGACCCGAACAAACCCAAACGTCCGCCAATTGGATACCAAATGTTGGCGCATATGCTCGAAATCCTTTCTTGGGGCGATACAGGGATGTACCTCATCACCCCCGGTGGTGGACTTGGAGCCGCGGCAGTTCAAGCCGCTGGTAGCCCTGAACAGAAAAAGAAATTCCTAGCTCGCTTCATGGGCGACAAACCAACCTTCGCCGCGATGTGTATGACAGAAGCCGGTGCAGGTTCGGACACTTCTCAAATCCGCGCAAACGCGGTCTTGGATGAAGAGACCAACGAATGGGTCTTGAACGGCGAGAAGATTTTTGTCACGGCTGGCGATAAAGCTTTAACGAATTACGAAGAATCCGGACAAGGTTTTATTGTCGTCTGGGCGACTATTGATCCCGAAGCGGGGCGTGCAGGAATGCGCTCTTTCGTGGTCGAAGCCGGAACCCCCGGCGTGAAAGTTACTAAACAGGAATTCAAATTAGGCATCCGCGCTTCCGATACGGTTACGATTGTTTTGCAAGATTGCCGTGTACCTTTTGAGAATATCCTCGGTAAACCCACCGTAGAAAAAACAACCACCGGTTTCAAAGGCGCGATGGCAACCTTTGATGCGACTCGTCCACTCGTCGCGGCGATGGGAAACGGTGTAGCACGCGCCGCATTGGAATTCGTCAAAGAGAAACTCGCCGAAGAAGGCGTAGAAATTCGCTACGGTTTGCCTCGCAACAAACTCACCTCCATTGAATGTGACGTAATTGATATGGAAGTGATGGTACGTTCCGCGTGGCTAATGACTCTCAAAGCCGTCTG
>CAZERH010000189.1:0-4625 GCA_964515535.1 uncultured Anaerolineaceae bacterium | reverse complement strand
CAGTGAGAGCCGAGGCAGTTTCACAATACGAGGGCTAGTTTATCAGAGAGAAGGGCTTTTGGGAAGGGGTGAGGGGATTTTGAATTGAGAATTAGGGGTTGCCCCTCTCAGGAAATCACATAAGTATATCCATCACTCAGATTCATCTCCGTTTCCAAATGCCTCCGTAAGTATTGCCCGCAGTTGCTCCCGATTAAGTTTTCTTCCACTTCGCCGATGCTGACAATCACCTGATAACCAACGGCTTCCAATGCCGAGACAATTTCATTCTGGCTGGCATCGGCGTTGGGATCAAGATAGGTTTCAAGATTATTTTCCATTGCGCGGTAAGTTGGGTTGAGGGGCGTGATTTTAATCAGAAAAATATTAGGAGAGAAGTATTTTTCTAAAAACGCAGGATCAACGGGTTGCTCTTGAGCCAACGCAAAATTGAGGGTGATTTTACGGTCGCCCTTGCGATAGAAATGCTCGCCAAAAGCCGCCATTTTAGCAAAGTTCCATTTTTTTACGGGGACAAGCTCATCGCGCAGGGCCAAATCCGTTGTGTGAATTGAAAACTGAAATTGGAACTGTCCGCCCGCATACAAACGGTTTTTGATCTCGAGTAGACGTTCAAAAAACGCATCGGTGCCAAACGGGGCAACGGATGAAATCGAGGGCATCAAGCCGGGGGCGTCGTAGCGACGCGGTAATTCCTCCAAAACATCTAAAACGGCATCGTTCAAAGCCGGTTCCCCCATTCGTGCAAATTGGATCTTAAATTGCTTCACAGGAATTCGACCGTCAGGATAACGATTGCACACCATAAAATCAATTTGCGCCATAATTTCTTCCGCCGTGGGCTTTCCGTGAAAATATCCGCCAGCGTCACACATTTTACAACCTACCGGACAACCGTGCATTGTCGAAACCAATAAGATCCACTTCTCTTCACGCCTAAAAGGCGGCTGGAGGGATTCAACGCATTCGAGCATTTTTCCATTTTCATACTCAACAATATAAACCAACGCCATCTCGTCTCGACCAGTTCTTGCAATTACTTTCATACCTTCTCCTTTAAAATTTTCTCTATTCTCATTGCGGCGCGCAACCCATCTCCTGCCGCAATCGCAGTTTGGCGGAAAATCCCATTTCGTACATCTCCAATAAAATATAGGGTACCGCGCGCTACGAATTCTTTCTCTTCTGACAAAACCCCCTCCCTTAGAAAATCCAAATTCGGGATGCGACCCAGCGCACCCAAAAGGTAACTAGCTTCCATTATTTCGACATTGCCCTGATGAATAACCTCTACCGCCAAACTTTCCGCCGCCGAAACTGCGACCTGTTTCACCTGCGCATTTTCAAGATAGACAATTTTTTCATTTTTCTCTACCCGCTCTTGAAGCAATCCCAACGCCCTAACTTGTGTGCCGCGATTAAGGATCACAATGTTATTATCTCGTGCAAGATTCAGTGCATAATCAAAAGCCGCATCCCCCGCACCGACAATGATGATTTTTCTTTCCGCCACATCCAATAATTCGCGAACTTCATAGAAAACGTATTTTTTCACCCCTGAATCAATCAGCGCATCGTCAAACTGACGCGCTTTTGTTCCGCTGGCAACAACAACTATCTCCGTAAGATATTCATCCTTCTCTGTTTTTATGATGAAGTTCTCCCCATCGTATTCAACCGAAATCACTCTCTCACTTAAAACATCCACCCCGATATGTTCGATCTGCTTCACAAATAAATTCACCAGCTTCACACCACTCACGCCACGCGGAAAGCCGGGATAGTTCTCCACCAAATTCGCGTTATACAATAATCCACCAAGATGCGAACTCTCGAATAAACACGCGGATATCCCCATTCGTTTGAGTTGTAACGCGGCGGTCAGCCCTGCGGGACCTGAACCGATGATGGCAACCGAATATTTTTGCATATTTTTATTCAAAGTTGTATCCCATCCCATAGGGACGTAAACGCCCCTGCAGTGACTCTATACGCGGCAAAATAGTAGCCACACTAGGGATATAAGCATGGGAATTCTCATTCAGAAAATAATCCTGCATATCTAAAATAAGTAGAGCCGATTTTTCAGGATAAAAATCGTTTTCTCTGCGTAAAAATGGCGAAAGCTCTTTCTACATCGCTCGAGATTTTTCTGCAATCGTTTCTGTGGAAAAATAACGTGTTTTCATAGAAAAAAGATTGTAAAGGGTACATTCATTCACAATTCCCAATTCTCCTCATCCTCATCCATGCTAGAATTACAGCCATGCTTTACAAAACAGAATTCCACTGTCACACTGTCTACGCCGCCTATGGCTGGGACTATCCCCTCAGCGATGAAGAAATCTTAGAAAAATTACTGGCGTTAAATTTAGAAAGAGCTGATAAAAACGCGTAACGCGACATTTATGTCGCACTCGCCCGCCATACAAACACCTTTTTACATACTAACTGATGTTACGCAAAAAGGGATGTTTTAGCCTCAGCGGGGCTTCCGCGATGAGCCTGCCCCGCCTGTCCTGAACTTGTTGAAGGGTTCACGGGCTGGCGGAGTTGGCAATAATTGCGTGTTAGCGGTAAAACCACAAAATCCGTTAGAACTAGAAAACAAACATCCCTTATAATACCCTCTCAAGATTTTCTCTTTCTAAACCTGACAGGTCTTCAAGACCTGTCAGGTTTGCCAAGGACATCCCATGCCAATCACCCCGCAAGAATTTGTCGCCAAATGGAATAAAAGCCAACTCAAAGAACGCTCCTTTTACCAAGAGCATTTCCTCGACATCTGCCAACTGGTGGGACACGGTAGCCCCGCCGTAGATGATCCGTCAGGCGAAAACTTTGCCTTTGAAGCGGGAGCAGGCAGAGGCTTCGCGGACGTTTTCAAACGCGGCTATTTTGCATGGGAATATAAGGGAAAGCACAAAGATTTAGAGGGCGCATACGACCAACTCCTCCGCTATCGCGAAGATTTACAAAATCCGCCTCTCCTCATCGTATCAGATGCAACCCTCATCCGCATCCACACCAATTTCACAAACACCGTCAAAAGAATCTACGAACTGCCCCTCGAATCGCTCCTTGAACCCGAAAATCTCAATATCCTAAAAGCCGTCTTTTTTGAACCCACGCGCCTAAAAGCCCCCGAAACGCCCGAAATGGTCACAGAAAAAGCCGCGCGTGAGTTTGCGCGCCTCGCCGAACTGCTCCGAAAATACGGCGAGACCCCCGACCATATCGGACATTTCCTCATTCGCCTGCTATTCTGCCTTTTCGCCGAAGATGTGGGGCTACTCCCGCCCGATTTATTCTCCCGCCTCGTGGCACGCACCCGCCGCAACGCCAAAGCCTTCAAGGGGCAATTGCAAAGCCTTTTTTCTGCCATGTCTACCGGCGGATGGTTCGGCGAGCATCAAATCACCCATTTTAACGGCGGACTTTTCGATAACGATTTCGCCCTCGAACTCGATAGCGAAGGCATGGACATCCTCGCCAGCGTCAGCGGCTTAGATTGGTCGAGCATAGAACCCTCCATTTTAGGCACACTTTTCGAGCGTTCGCTCGACCCCGCCAAACGCACCCAACTCGGCGCACATTACACCAGCCGAGAAGATATTTTGCTCATCGTAGAGCCGGTTTTAATGCAACCTTTGGAGAGACGCTGGGATTCGGTGCAAAAAGAAGCGCGGGATTTGGCAAAAAAGCGCGATGCCGCAAAAACGACTCGCGCTCGGAACAAACTTGACCTCAACTTGGCACGCCTCCTCGAGCAGTTTGCCGAAGAGATTCGTGCTACCCGCGTCCTCGATCCCGCTTGCGGCTCAGGCAACTTCCTCTACGTTGCCCTACGTCAATTGCTCGATTTATGGAAAGAAATCTCTAACCTCGCCAGCGAATTGGGATTGCCGCATTTGCTCCCCACCTCTGCCCCCTCACCCGAACAACTCTACGGGATAGAAATTAACGAATACGCCCACGAACTCGCTCAAGCCACCATTTGGATTGGTTATATTCAATGGCTTCGTGAAAACGGATTCGGTCAACCCGCCCCGCCGATTTTAAAATCCCTCGATAACATCCAAATAATGGACGCGCTAATTGCCTATGATGAAAACGGCAAAGCTACCGAAGCAGAATGGCCTCCTGCGGAAATCATTATCGGTAATCCGCCTTTTTTAGGAAGCCGAAAGATGAGACCTAGTTTGGGAGATGAGTATTGCGATGAATTATTTAAAGTTTATAAAGACAGATTCAATGGACTCCCAGATTTGATATGCTATTGGTTTGAACGTACTCAAACTCTTATTCACAAAAAAACTCTCAAAAGAGCTGGATTAATCGCAACGCAAGCAATTCGTGGAGGCACAAATCGACAAGTCCTCGAGAAAATAAAAGAAAATGGGGATATATTTACAGCGTGGAGCGATAAGGATTGGATATTAGACGGAGCTACAGTGCATGTATCCATTATTGGCTTTGACAATGGTGATGAGCAGGAAAAATTCTTAAATGGAAAAAATATCACATCGATAAATCCAGACCTAACATCTGGTGTCAACTTATCAATAGCAAAATTATTGCCTAAAAATGCAGATATAGCATTTCAAGGTGTTGTCCTTCGGGGA
>CAZERH010000188.1:0-4625 GCA_964515535.1 uncultured Anaerolineaceae bacterium | reverse complement strand
GGCGGCGTGTTTATGAGAAGCCTGCGCCGAGGACGGCGCAGGGAGCTATGGATGGGGAAAATCATCAGTCAAAATTTACCACTACCCAAAAAGGTATATCTCCAATTTCGTAGCCTCTTGGCGGAGTTCAGCATTGTTCGAAAATACACTAATGTGAAAATATGCGATGATGAAATATGTTTTTAGAGTATAATAGCGTCACTATATTCAAAAACTGGAGGTAAGTTTATTATGGCAAGTGTAACGTACAAGAACGTCACTAAAAATTTTGGTGATGTAGTCGCTGTGAATAATATGAGTTTCGAGGTCGCCGACAAGGAATTCCTTGTGCTGGTTGGTCCTTCCGGTTGTGGCAAAACCACAGCCTTGCGTCTTTTAGCCGGGCTTGAAGAAATTACCAGCGGCGATATTTCCATTGCTGATCGTACAGTAAATGACGTTGCGCCCAAAGATCGAGATATTGCGATGGTATTTCAATCCTATGCTCTTTATCCGCATCTTTCTGTTTATGATAATCTTGCTTTTGGTTTGAAATTGCGTAAAATTCCCAAGGCTGAAATCAAATTGCGCGTTAGTGAAGCCGCGGAAATTCTTGGTATTGGAGATTTGCTAGAGCGTAAACCACGCCAGCTTTCAGGTGGACAACGTCAGCGTGTGGCAGTTGGGCGTGCAATTGTGCGCGACCCCAAAGTATTCCTTTTTGATGAGCCGCTCTCGAATTTGGATGCAAAACTGCGCGTGCAAATGCGTGCGGAAATTAGCAAATTGCACCAAAATTTGCAAACCACCTTCGTTTACGTCACCCATGATCAAGTAGAGGCGATGACAATGGCAACGCGAATCGCCGTTATCGACAAAGGTGTTTTACAGCAACTTGACGCCCCTCAAGTGCTATACGATACGCCCGTCAATCTTTTTGTGGCGGGTTTTATTGGTTCTCCTTCGATGAATTTTTTCCCTGCTACTTTGCGTAAAATAGGCAATAAAATTTATATAGAGGGCGTAAAATACTCGGTACCTATTCCTGAGAATCGGACAGAGGTTTATGAGGCTTATTTGGGCAAAGACGTTGTTTTCGGTATTCGCCCTGAGAATATCCATAACCCTGATTTCGTCCCGCCGAATATCCACATTGAGTATGCAAACGCAACAGTGGATGTAACCGAGTTGATGGGCAATGAAATTTTCTTGCACCTTGTTCTTGGTGAAAACAATTTTGTAGCCCGCGTAGACCCGCGTTCAAAATATGAGGTCGGTGAGGAAATCAAAATTGCCTTTGATATGGAAAATTTCCATATTTTTGATGCTGAGACAGAAGAGGCTATACGATAGTTTCTTTAATTCATGTAGAAAAAAAATCCCTGCTTTTTCAAGAAGCAGGGATTTTGTTTTTAAGTTAACGCATTAACTTTGCCAAGTTTTCCTCAAAAGGTGGATATACCACGCCTTTTTCTGTGATAATAGCGGTGACATATTTGGCGGGAGTCACGTCAAAGGCGGGATTTGCGACCTCAATCCCGTTGGGGGTGATTTGACACTTGCCAACGTGCGTGATTTCACTTGGGGGGCGTTCTTCAATTTCGATTTCGTCCCCGTGCTTGGTTGCCATATCAATGGTAGTCGTGGGAGCGGCTACATAAAAGGGAATTTTATTTTCATGCGCGACAACTGCCAAGTTATAAGTGCCGATTTTATTCGCCACATCGCCGTTTGCCGCGACACGATCTGTGCCGACTACGCACAAATCTACGCCGAGCGTGCGCATGAAATGCCCCGATGCCCCGTCTACAATAACTTTGAAGGGGATGCCTTGTTCTTTCAACTCATATGCTGATAAACGCCCGCCTTGCAAACGTGGACGGGTTTCATCTAGCAGGGCGAATACTTTTTTTCCGTTCTCATGTGCGGTGCGAATTACGCCTAAAGCTGTACCATAATCTACTGTGGCTAGAGAGCCTGTGTTGCAATGGTGAATGATAATGGCTTCGTTTGGGATGAGAGAGAGGGCGTTCATGCCGATGGCTTTATTGGTGGCAACATCTTCTTTGGCGATGGCATGCGCTTCGGCAAGAATGGCATCTTGCAAGGCGACGACGCTATCTAAGCTGGGGTCGGTAATCCGTTTTTTCATCCGCTCTATTGCCCAAAACAGGTTAACGGCAGTCGGGCGGGATGCGCTTAATGTGTCCATAGCGGAATCAAGTTCTGCGACAAGAGCGTCGCGGCTTTCACATCCTGTGTGATACGCGGTCAGAGCTACTCCGTAGCCTGCCGCGGCTCCAATGGCGGGCGCGCCGCGAATGACCATATCTCGTATGGCTTGAGCGATTTCGGTATGTGTAGTGTAATCGTTATAAATTGTTTGGTGGGGGAGTTTGCGCTGGTCAAGCATTCGTACTGTGCCTAAGTTGAGCCATTCTATACTGCGAAAAGACATCTTTTACTCCTTTTTTGAGAAAATGATTAGGATAAATAATCCCGTAATTTTTTACTTCGTGAGGGATGGCGTAATTTCCGTAATGCTTTTGCCTCAATTTGACGAATTCGCTCACGAGTTACACCAAATTGACGGCTTACTTCTTCGAGGGTATGTTCTTTATTATCATTTAATCCAAATCGAAGTTCCAAAACCTGACGTTCGCGCTCCGAAAGAACGGAGAGCGCACTTTGCACCTGTTCACGAAGCATTTCGAGTGCCGCCGCATCTACCGGCGAGATGGCGTCTTCGTCTTCTATGAAATCGCCTAGCTGGCTGGTGTTATCTCCGCCAACAGGCACTTCTAGCGAGACTGGTTCTTCGGCAACCTTTAATATATTTTCCACTTTTTTTGCCGCTGTGTCCCAACGATTTTGAAGTTTAGGCGGAATTTTTTCTTTGTTTTTTTGTGCAAGAAGAATAGTTTGACTATCTTCCCTTGGTAGATATTCGGTGCCAAGCACCAATTCCGCTGAGGTAGGGATATGCCCCAACTCTTGCGTTAGCTGGCGTTGGACGCGAAAAATACGGCTAATTGCCTCAAATAAATGCACCGGAATTCGGATTGTGCGCGCTTGTTCGGCTACAGAACGATTAATGGATTGCCGAATCCACCAAGTAGCATAGGTGCTAAATTTGAAGCCTCGGCGCGGATCAAATTTATTGATCGCGCGGAGCAATCCTAAGTTTCCTTCCTGAATCAAGTCCAAAAGCGAGACTCCCCGTCCGGTATAGCGTTTTGCTACGCTCACAACAAGCCGAAGATTGGCGCGAGAAAGTGCCTGAGAGGCCGTTTCCGCTCTGAAGGCAACTGCGTCCAATTCCCATTGAAGTGCTTCATTTGCGGGCAGTTTTCTATAAAGAGTCTGTCGTACAGGCATTTTTTTATAAGTATGAATATGGTTTAGCAACCATTTGGCGTAAGGAAAAGGAAGCATATAAAAAGACAGAAAAATGCCATAAACTTGTTCGGCGAGTTGATTCCAGTTCTCATCTTGCCCCCATTGACCGCTGTTAAGATAGGCGCGCGTATAAGAGGGTTTATCTTTCTCCCAACTTTGGTGAAGTGATTGCGCTTCAGCGAGCATTAGACCGAGATCGGGTAACTCGGCATCGTTTTTCTGAACAGATTTCTTTAAAGATTTCCAAAAAACAAGCAAATCTTTAAGAATAATTCTATAAGTATGTCTTTCTACAGAGATATTCTCTTTTGTAAGCTGACAACGGGAAGACTTTATAAAATTTTGTGCCTCAATCATCGTTGCGAGACGAAATTCACTGTTTATATTCAGCAATTTCACTCGTCCTATATCGCTCAAATATAGGCGCACCGGATCACTGGAAACTTCTCGCATTTCGCTTTCTTCTGCGGACGGCTCTTTTTCAATCTTACTAAGACTTTTTTCGTCCGGCTCCCCCAATTCAAAGGTCGTATTACGCGTTTTAATGAACTCCCTTTGTTGCTTCGGAGTCAAATCTTTCAGTTTTTTTGTAGCCTTCTTTGTCATGATGAGTCTCTATTGTCTAAGGAATAATGTTGAAATTTATCGTAAACTTTGCAAAAAGCGCATTAAAAATTCGAGATTTCCATCACTGCACTCGCTTCAAACTCATCAAACGTTGCGCCTCATCCAAAGTACGCAACATCCGCATATGCTTCATCACCGATTCTTGATAGCCATTTTCTACATCGCCTTTTTCTTGGGCTTCTTTCTGAAAATACTGAAGTTGGTTCAGGCTATCGTTCAAGACTGTGCGGCGCAATTTGATAACGCCACGCAAAGCCTCTTCTAATAAACGCTCTTCTACAGAACTTAAACCCGCAGTCTCGTCCTGTAGTTTCTGCGCCAAACTTTCTAAAGTCTCAGGCAAATTCTGCAAAATATAGTCGTGGGCATCAACCTCATCTTGCTCCAACGAGTCTTTGACCACCTGAAATAAAACCTGATTTTCAGTATATCCGAAATCCTCATCACCCAACGCGTGCAAAGAAAATTCTTGCAAAGCGCGGTCAAGCCGATAGAGTAAATCGGGTTGATGAATCAAGATACCCAAACAATACGCCTCAATTTTTTTAGAGGGATTCCCCACCGCAACGCCCGCGACCTGAGGCTGGCGTGCCATTTCCTGAGCGTTTTTTCTGCGTGAA
>CAZERH010000187.1:0-4639 GCA_964515535.1 uncultured Anaerolineaceae bacterium | reverse complement strand
ATAGCCTTTTTCCTTTAGCTCGTATAAAATTTCCACTGTCCCCGCGATTTCTCCCGTAATCGAGTTTTTCCAATTTTCAGCATACGCGCGGATTAGCTCAGTACGGTGCGGAAATTTCGCCGAAAGTTCCGCGACTCCTTCCGCAAAACTGCGCCCTCGATCTTGTTGTGCGTTCCACGCGTAGAAATCAATTTCTTCAAGAAAATCATCTAGGGCTTTGGGCTGATTGGGGAAATAAGCACGATATAAATTATGCGGATCCCAATCTAGGAGAACGCCGCCGAAGTCGAAAATAATGGCTTTGATGGTAGGTATCATGAGGGGCTAATTAAAATAAAGGGTGCTGGCTAAAATTGACTGATTTAAAATTTCATCCGCTCTAGCCGCCGTCCTCGGCGGCGTGTTTATGAGAAGCCTGCGCCGAGGACGGCGCAGGGAGCTATGGATGGAAAAAATCATCAGTCAAAATTTACCACTACCAAATAAAGATGTGCTATTTCTTCCTCGCCTTCTTCTTTTCTAATAAGCGCAGTATTCGGGCATGTTTTTCACGCGTTAGCGGGTAAAACCAAGTCATAATCATTGCGGCTATCAGGAGTAGCGCACCGACAGGTCCAATTAAAATCCGCAAAGCCAGCAGTGCCGAATCGGATTGGGTGAAATGGATTGCACCCTCAGGTGGAGATTGATAACCAAACCAACCGATTACCTGTAAACTTAAAAAGATAGCAACCGCACCAGTCAATTTGCGGATGAAATTTTTGATTCCGTAATAAATGCCCTCTTGCCGTCTTCCCGTGCGGAGTTCGTCCCATTCGATAACATCAGGAAAAATAGAATCGGGCAAAACATGCGCCGTAGCTACCGAAAGCCCCGCCAAAACCGATAAAATCAGCATGGTGTTTACTTGACCGGGTTTTATGGAAAATATAACCATTAATACAACTGTCCAGAAGCTCATCCCGATAATATAAGCGTAACGTTTACCTAATTTCTTTGCCAACCAGACCCAAAGCGGGAGCGCAAGCACCGAAGTTCCTAGCAAAAAGGCAAAAACAGTGGATTCGAGGGGCATCCCTAAGGCTTTGAAGAGCAAATCTCCCTCCGCTACCCAATAAACGAGATAAAAGGGGAGCATGAGAGCAACGATGTCGAAAGTAAGCCAGTTGAAAACATAAATTCCGGTGGCAAAGCGGAAAGGCGTATTTTGCCAAGCAGTATGTAAAATTTCTTTCAAGGGTGTTTTTTCTTCTAACTCAATCTCTTCTTCACTACGTTCGCGTTCTTTGATGGTGAAAAAGATGAGTAAAAGCGGAACGATAGCCAAACCACCAAAAAGTGCCGCCACAATGAGATAACCTTGTTGTTGAGTTGCTCCGGAAGCGAGAGCGGCATCTATCACCGCTGGAGCGGCAACCGCGGTGACGAGAGAAGCAAGCAAGTTGAAGAACATCCGAAAGCCGGTTAGGGAGGTTCTTTCATCGTAATCAAGTGTGATTTCAGGCGTTAGCGCGTAAAGTGGCACAAAGATAAAGGTCTGGAGTGTATCGCTAATCATATAAGTCAAAGAAATGGTAATTGCCAAGGCAATCTGACTTTCCCACGGAGGAGCCCACCAAAGAAGAAGAAATCCCAAACCGTAAGGAACAGCAAACCAGAGCAAAAAGGGTCGTCTGCGCCCCCAGCGTGTTTTTAAGCGATCGCTAATCATCCCTACAAGAGGGTCGTTAACCGCATCCCAAATGATGCTGATTAGCGCGGCAAAAGAGGCAAGCCGTGCATCTAGCCCAACCACATCGGTTAGAAAAATAGCGTAATAAATTTGGCGGAGCGTAACAAAACTAGCAATACTCCAATCGCCTGAACCGAAAATAAATTTTTTCCATACAGGAATATGGTCGTTCGCAACGCTGGGATTTTTGGGCATAATCTCTCCTTGGTGGACCTCAGCCTTCAGAAAGGCTAAGGTCTCTTATTCTTCGGTTCTAGCAAATCTAACACCAATTCTTTTAAATCTCCTCGATTGGGGAGCGTGCCGATTAATCCATACATGGGTGCCATGCGTTCGGGTAGCCCTCCGCCTCCACCTAAAAGCATGGAGAATTTTGACATAATCCACGTTACCCAATTTTCGGGCAGGATGCGGAAGAGAAAATCGGTTGCGCTGATAAACCATTTCGAAGCGGACTTGCGGATACTTGGTCGGCGCACCTCAGCAACGGATTTCTCGAGATCCGTGATGAAGTCATCTGCCACCGCGGCGTGAAGATAACTAGCGGTCACATGCAAACACGCGGGAAAATGTTGCCGATCTAAATGCCAGCCGTATTCATGGAGTTCATCGGCAACTTCGTAAATGGCAATGGAGGGGTCATCCGAAGCAATGGCGAAAACGTTCATTTCCGGATCGCTGAGAACTTTAACTCCCTCAATGGCATTTACGCCCGCCTGCATTTTTTTTACAGCCGTCATCACCGTATCGGTGATTTCAAGATACCCCTCCTCTCCAAGATAATTCAACACAGCCCAAGACGCGGCAATGGGACCTGCCGGACGCGTTCCCGCAATGCTCGGAGAAGGATAAATTCCGCCCGTCCATTCGGTAGAGACAAACATCTGATAACGGCGCAATTCGGCGGTTTTATAAAGTACAACCGAGGCACCTTTTGCAGAGTAAGCAAATTTATGCAAGTCCGCCGACATAGAGGTTACGCCCGGCACGCTAAAATCAAAATCAGGTACCGGATAGCCGAGTTTTTTCACAAAGGGGAGCATGAATCCGCCCACGCAAGAATCGGTATGAAAAAGGATGCCATGCTCTTTGGCAATCGCGGCTAATTCACGAATCGGATCGACCACACCATGCGGATAAGCCGGTGCAGAACCGACCATGAGAATGGTGTTTTCAGTTACCGCGGTGCGCATGGCATTAACATCGGCGCGTAAATCATCACGAACGGGAATAAAAACGGTCTTAAGCCCAAAATAATGCCCTGCTTTCTCAAAGGCGGGATGTGCGCTTCTTGGTAAAAGAATTTCAGGTTCTGTTATATGGGGAAGATGGTCACGCGCCCAATCGCGCGCGGTTTTCATCGCGTTAAGAATTGAATCCGTGCCACCGGAGGTCATATTTCCGGCTGTGTTTTCGTCCCCGTGTAAAAGATTAGCCGTTATAGAGACAACTTCGGTCTCGAATTTTTTCAAACTGGGAAAAGCGGTTGGATTTAATCCGTTTTCAGAGAAAAACATCAGGAAAGCATCTTTAAGCAAATCGTCTATCTCTTTGTCTACATGGTAAATAAGACCAAAAGCTTTCCCATCTTCCCACTTCACGTCTTCGTCACGCGCGAGACGCATTTCGTCTAAAATTACTTCTTTAGACCCTTTTTTTAGGGGCATTTGCTTCATGGTATTTCTCCTTTCCTAAGGGATACACTCTATCTTGACTGAGGTTGAGCAGTTAATCTAAGCGTTTTATTATTTTTTTTCGTTTTCATCAAATTAAGACTTGCTTTTTCTTACATCTTATGTGAAAATAGAGTTGTCCGCAGTTGGATGCCCCCCTCATCCAGCTGTGGACATTTTATTTAAGTAATGAAAATCAGGATGGAAATATAATGAGCCGCCGCGGCAAGTATTACAAAGATATGCCAGACTTCGTGAAAGCCAAACACGCCGGGAATAAAATCCATCTTTTTGGTGATATAAACAATCGTGCCCAGTGTGTATATCACTCCGCCGACAATCAGCCATGTTATCACCTCAGCAGGAAGGGTATTAACCATTTCTCCTATCGCCGCGATGATTAACCAACTCATGAGCAGGTAAATTCCTGCATTAAGCCAACGTGGCGTGTTGATGATAAAAATTTTTATCCCAACACCAATGAGGGCTAATCCCCAGATAATAGACAGTAACCCCCATTTCCAGAACCCATGAAAGGCATTCACGCAAAAAGGCGTATATGTTCCGGCGATGAGCAAATAAATGGCAGAGTGATCTATTTTTCGCAAAATTGCAATCACTTTTGGGGAGGATATTGTCATGTGGTAAGTTGCGCTGGCTGAAAACATAGCGATTAATGTGATGCCGTAAATGGTGACAGAAACCAGTTTTGGTGTATCTCCCCAACTAATGACTATGAGGGCAATCAAGCCGAAAAAAGCAAGAATCGCCGCGGCTAGATGAGTAAGTCCGCTAACGGGGTCTCGTAATTTATCTTTGAGCATATAAAATCCTAAAAAAACAGGCGTAAAAAAAGGGTTTGACTAATGACGAAGTCAAACCCTTTTTTTTATGAATGATTTATTTACGCTTCGGCAGATGCTTCTGCTTCAGCTTTGGGAGCCGCCGTTTTCTTTGTTTTCTTCTTTGCGGTCTCTACAACTTCTTGGCTTTTTACCTTCGCAGTCTCAACAACCTCTTTGCCTTTTACTTTAGCTGTATCAACAACTTCTTTGCTACGATCAACAACAACCTGCGTGCGGTCTTTCAACTCTTTTGCCAATTCATCGGCTCGGGCTTTCGCCTCTTCTGCGGCGGCTTCCGCGCGAGCGACAGCTTGTTCCGCTGTTTGGGCGGCTTGATCTTTCAATTCAATACCGCGTTCTTTAAGCAGTGTGCGAGTTTCTTCACCCGA
>CAZERH010000186.1:0-4674 GCA_964515535.1 uncultured Anaerolineaceae bacterium | reverse complement strand
ACCGCCTTTTGAATACACTGTCGCAACCGGGGACACTTGTGGCGGGATAGCGGTTACTTTCGGGGTTTCAGTACAAAGTATCATTATACTCAACAATCTTCCTGCATCTTGCAACAACCTTAATGTCGGACAAGTTCTTCAAGTTCCTTACCCGACACCAACGCCTCTCCCCCCTCCTACCGCTACTTTAGAATCCGGTGCGGCAACAGAGGAAGCCTGTGAGAAAGTGTTAATAACCGTTCAAGAAAATGATACGCTTTCTAGCATAGCGGCAAATTATGCAGTACCACAGGATGCAATAAAAAACTTTAATGGATTAAGCACCGACACCGTTTTCTTGGGGATGCAGATACAGATTCCGCTTTGTATGCGTGCGGCAACACCCGGACCAACGCCTACCCCCACGACTCCGCCCCCATACCCTGCCCCTAACTTGCTTTTGCCGGCGGACGGTGCATCTTTTACCTTAGCAGATGATGTTGTTACCCTCCAATGGTCTTCGATTGGCACGTTGCGGGATAATGAGGTTTATCGCGTCACTGTGGAAGACATAACAGAAGATGAAGGGCGCAAGCTCGTTGAATACGCGAACGATACGAAGTTCATCGTTCCTGTATCCTTTCGCCCGAAAGATAACCTTCCTCATATTATCCGCTGGACGGTTGTATCTGTCCGACAAATTGGCTCTGACGAACAAGGTGATCCGATTTGGGAATCGGCTGGCGCAGTTAGTTTTGAGCGCGTTTTCTCGTGGACAGGTGCCGCTCCACCATCAACGGAGCTCCCGTAGGTAGGGTTGATTTTGCACTAAAACCGTGATATATTGGCGGCATTAAACGCCAAAGCGGAAAGTTGGAGAGAAAAATGCCTACATCATATTTAACAAAAAATGGTTATATTAAGTTGCAACGAGAGCTTGATGATTTGCGTTCTGTGAAAAGAAAAGAGGTTGCTGAGCGGTTGCGCGAGGCGATGGAAGACGGAGAGCTGATTGAAAATGCAGAGTTTGAATCTGCAAAAAACGAACAATCTTTCGTAGAAGGTCGTATTAGCGAATTGAAGCAATTGCTTGCCAACGCGCATATTATTGATTATGACGATGAAGAAAACGGAAAATGTAAATATGCTCAGGTTGGTTCTACTGTTTTCTTGCGTGAAGATGGCGAAAAAAACTCTGATAAATATGTGATTGTCGGTGCCGCCGAAGCGAACCCGCGTAGTGGTTTCATTTCTAACGAATCGCCGATTGGTAAAGCTGTGTTGGGGCATAAGGCTGGTGAAGAAATTGAAATTGAAACACCTGCAGGGAAGTTGAAATTTAAAATCACCACAGTAAGATATGAATAGACTTTAGACTTAAGACTTTAAATTTTAGACCTAAGACTTTAGCCGCAGTCTTAGGTCTTATGCCTTAAGCCCTGACTGACTGGCAAATCTCTAAAACTCTTACCACAGAGAGTGCGGAGTGCACAGCGTGCTTTAAAAACACGAGAAAAACTCAGCGATCTTCGTGAGTTTTGTGGTAAAAAAAAACATCGTGAAATTAGTTTTATCAGTCAACCGGGTCTTAAGTCTTAGATTCGAAAAGAGGTATGCCATGACAGAATACACAAAATTAGAAGAAATTCGCCTTGAAAAAATCAAAGCTTTGCGCGCAGAAGGAATTGAAACTTATCCCACTCGCGCCAAACGGACTCATACCAGCGTAGAAGCGATTGAAGCTTTTGAAAAGGCGGAAGAAGGCGAAGAAGAAGTTAACGCAACCTTGGCGGGGCGTATTCGTTCGGCGCGCAATTTGGGAAAAATCTCTTTTGCCCATATTGAAGATGGAGCGGGGAAGGTGCAACTTTTTTTCCGCGTGAACGATATCGGCAAAGAGAAACTTGATTTTTTTGCCAAGATGTTTGATTTAGGAGACTTTATTCAAGCAGAAGGGATTATGTTCCGCACTCGCACAGGTGAGGCGACTTTGCGCGTGAATGATTTTAAATTGCTTTCCAAAGCGGTCACTCCGCTCCCCGCCGCGAAGGACGAAACTCTCGAGGATGGGACTGTTGTGCATCACGCCGCACTGGAAGATTCGCAGTTGCGCGCTCGTCAACGTTACGCGGATTTGGCGGTTAATCTTGATACGCGAGAAACTTTTCGTAAACGAGCCGCAATAAAACGTTCTTTACGAGATTTCTTAGATGAGCGCGGTTTTCTCGAGGTCGAAACCCCGATTTTGCAACCCATCTATGGGGGAGCCGCGGCGCAACCTTTTACCACTTATCATAATCAACTCAAGCAGGATTTATTTTTACGGATTTCTTTTGAACTCTATCTGAAACGTCTCTTGGTTGGGAATTTAGAGCGCGTTTACGAGATTGGACGCGACTTTCGTAACGAGGGCGTTTCCTATAAGCATAACCCTGAATTCACGCAACTCGAATTCTATTGGGCGTATGCCGACTATTTGCAAGTGATGGAATTGACCGAGCAGATGGTTGCCTTTGCCGCTGAAAAAGCGATCGGCTCAACAAAAGTGACTTATCAGGGACAAGAAATCGATTTTACGCCCCCGTGGAATCGTTTGGAAATGCGTCAAGGTTTACTAGATGCTTGTGGTGTGGATATCAACGAGCATCGCGACGCGAAATCTTTAGATGCCGCACTCCACGCGAAAAATATCGAACATCCCGCCGATATGCAACGTGGCAAGTTGATTGGTTGGATGGTAGATGAGTTCTTAGAATCAAAAATGATTCAACCGACCTTTTTATATAATTACCCGCGTGAGATTTCTCCCTTAGCAAAATCTATTCCCGATGACCCGCAAACCGTGGAACGCTTTGAAGGTTTTGTTGCCGGGATGGAACTCTGCAATGCCTTTACTGAGTTGAACGACCCCCTCGACCAAGAAGCGCGTTTCCTTGAAATGGGACGTGATTACGCCGATGATGACGAAGAATGCCACCCGATGGACGAGGATTATCTCTGCGCCATGCGCTACGGTATGCCTCCTTGCGGCGGCTTTGGGATGGGCGTTGATCGTCTCGTGATGTTGCTCACCGATAAACACAGCATTCGTGAAGTTTTGCTCTTCCCGCACTTGAGAGCAGAAGACTGAAAAAGAAAAAGCCACGATAATTATCGTGGCTTTTTTAATTTCCATAACAACCTGAAAATTACTGGTTTGAGTAATACCCCACCCACTGGCTTTCGGCAATTACATGGCTGTCAATCGCTTCGACAAAGGCAGAATATCGATTTCTGTCAGGAGGTAATTCAATAATCGTATCTAACGCATAAAGCGTGATAGTGTATTGATGTTCCTCACCTCGGGGTGGGCAAGGTCCGCCATATCCTGTCGCAAATTCCTCAGGATAATTATTATTCCCCAATATCGCGCCTTCGGGTAACGCTAACTCTTCGGGCAAAGACTCGGGAAATGCGCCGTCAACGGGAGGTAAGTTATATACTAACCAGTGGGGAAATACCGCCTCGGGGGGAAGTTGCGGATGAGCATACGACATCACGTCAAGCATGACAATAGCCAAGCTTTTCGCCTCTATGGGGGTATTCGTCCACGTTAAAGCAGGAGAAATGTTTTCTTTGCCACCTTCGGTTCCATCACAAACAAAGTTTCTGTCGTGGTAGGGTACATCAAAAGGCGGGATTCCATATTTTAGCGCAATCTCTCCTTCGTTTTCAAAAGAAGTGCTGGTCAGTTCCAGCGGACCGCTCGGTGCAGGGCGGTTTGTTGCTGTTGGCTCTGGCGGCACTTCTGTCGGAGGCGCCGCACTGGGAGGAACCTCTGTGGGAGAAATCTCCGCAATGGAGCTTTCCTCGCTGACATCTGTTGGCGGGGCGGCTTCGGTTGCTGAACTGGACGAGCATCCTAAAATGCCCAGTGCGAGAATAACCGCTAAAAATAACAACAAGCTTTTCTTCATAACAATCTCCTTTACGCCTTCTTTTGGATATGCGTGATAACAATTTCTTTCAAAAGGGACAACTGAGCATTAAGATCTGCTTTTTCTGATTCTATGGCTTGGTGCATAATCAAACCGTCTACAGTGGCAAAAACGAGTGTTGCTAAATCGGGAGGTAAGCCGACCGCATTCACCAGCACTTCATAATAGCCACTCAGTGTCTTTTTTATAAAGTCGTTGTCCATATCTTCATTAAGATTTAATCGATAAAAATCGGCAACAAAGAGAAGAGAGTTTAATATCGCCTCTTCATCCTCCCGAATATGCAAAAAAAACAAGTCTAAACGCTCCTCTACCGAAGAGCGTTGTTCCATCAAGTCTGCAATTTGAGACATATCGCTCTGACTTAAGAAAAAAGCAATCTGTGTAAAAATCTCTTTCTTACTTGAGAAATAATGGTAAAGTGTGCCGGTTGAAATATCTAAAGCCTCTGCAATTCCACGCATAGAGATATTGGTATAGCCATGACGAGCAAATAACTCAAAAGATTTTGAGAGTAATTCCAGACGGTAAGCGTCGCGATCAACAATTTTTGGCATAACTTAATAAGTTTTTCTAGTTCTTTCTAGTTTTATTTATTTTATAACGAACATTCATTATAAAATAATAGCAGAAAAGCATTGCACGTCAAGGGCAATCTGTTTTTTTGTAGGACTGGAGATTAAATAACTTGCGAATTTAAGGAAGAAATTTTAGCTAT
>CAZERH010000185.1:0-4675 GCA_964515535.1 uncultured Anaerolineaceae bacterium | reverse complement strand
CCCTCTTCTTCGTATTCCCCTTCAACAATTTCATCACCTGCCTCACGCTTTTTACGTTCGGCTTTTTTTTCTCCGCTACCGAGTAGTTGTATCGTTCCTAAGGTGCCGCCCAGCAAAGGCACTAATGCAGGAAGAGGGGTTGGAATAGCCGTTAGCACGCCAACTAATAACCCCTTGCCAATCGCCGCCCCCCAATCGTCATTGAAGCTATGATGCTGAATCAAAATACTGGGAATAGTTAACGCCGCGCCCACAGCCACAGAGATGGGCCAAGTTAACTCAAAAGTGAGCATTTCCGAGCCAAAGAGCATCATATCCATAGCGAACATACCAAACCCTACAAGAGGATGTAAACCAAAAGTTTGAGAGATTTTCTCCATCGAATTCATTATTTTCCTCGTAAATCTACCGTTTCTTTTCCAGATAATTTATTTAAGATACGCTCGGTAACAATCTCTAAAGCCTCCGGCTGGTGAACATAATCGAGATTGTCTGTACGAATCGTTAACACAGGGCAAAGATCAAAATTTTCTAACCATTCATCGTAGAACGAGTCGAGTAAAGAAAGATATTCAGTCGTAATCCCCGTTTCCATATCTCTGGCGCGGCGTTGAATACGCTCCATCAGCACCTCAACCGGGGCTTTGAGATAAATCAACAAATCGGGGCGAGGCAAACTCTCTACGATCAATCCAAAAAGACGTTTATAGGCTAGATAATCCCGTTCCGAGAGATTATCCAGATGATATAAAGCACGCGCGAAAATATACGAATCCTCATAAATACTGCGATCAAGAATCGCAGAACGCGCGTCTCGGGCAACTTCGAGATACTGCTCGGCACGATGCCCCAAAAAGAAAACTTGCAAATGAAAAGACCAAGTACGCATATCTGCATAGAAATCGGATAAATACGGGTTATCAGAGACCGACTCGAAATCCGTGCGCCAGCCAAGCCGCTCTCCCATTCGCTCTGTTAATGATGTTTTGCCAACGCCGATATTTCCGGCGACCACAACAAGATGCTTGCTCATGTTTTTTCTCCTTACGTATATCTTACCCTATTCTTTAAAAATCAAACCGGCAAAACAATTTGCAAACGTTCAGGTAACCATACACCAGTGGGACTGATTAACTGACAAAACTAAATTAGCGTATCTTTCACCACGGAGAACACCAAGTTTCACAGAGTTTTGGAGAAAAAAGAGAGAAAAACAAGGCTTCTTGGGAAAAACAGCCTCTTTTTTATTAGTTTTTCTCGTTTTTGCTCTTTTTAAAAGCTTACTCTGTGTTCTCCGTGCGCTCTGTGGTAAAGAATTGAGATTTATCAGCCAGTGGGATATATCTCAAAGGGCTATTCTCTGACACTTCCCAATAAACTTTCCGCAATCTCCTCAGCCAATATCGCATTCTCCTCTTCCAGCAAAACCACCAATGCCAGCGGCGTACCTTGCCAATTTGGAGACGTACCGGCGAGAAGCCATGTGATATTTTCCTCCGCATTTGCATCCAAAAATTGCCAATAAGGTCTCTCTTCCGATGAGAAAATCGTCAACATTTTTTCAGCTTCGGCAGGCGTAAAAAACTCGGTCGGCTCACCCAACGCGGGCAAAATAACCCATCCGTTTTGGGGCGTATCTACAGCCAAAGTCAAACGCTGAGCAACGGCAACGCCTCCATTGCTCAACGCACCCGCCAGCAGTGCCATTTCTAGCGGGCTATCGTCCGCCACCGGAATACGGATATTAGGAGCAACTTCTAAAGTTTTCAAAACCTCAAAAATCTCCCCTACGGGAAGTGGATAATGCCCTTGCGTAGCACGATTGAGCAATGGCGCATCTTCATCTTTAAGAATGAATACATCAAGTTGATTCGCATCAAATGTGGGATGAGAAGACATCACTAAAATCTCGCCGCTTTGGGCATTGACGAGGACAACCGCACCTTTATGCTTGCTGAGGCGTTGATCAACATCTTCTTGTAGAGAAAGATCGAGGCTTAAACGCAAATCTAATCCCGGCGGAGGTTGCCCGTAAAGAAGATGATTCCACCAAATCAACGAGGTAGGGTTGCCAGCCAAGCCGCGCAAATAATCATCCAGAAAAAATTCTATTCCGGCTTGTCCATAAACAGGGTCTGTATATCCGACAATAGGAGAGAGATTGGGGCAAAGATATTGACGGGCAAATACATCCTCCTCGCCACGAAGAGCGGAGATAGTAATAGGATTATTATTTCTATCTAAAATTGCGCCGCGTTGAACGTATAAATCGGCTTGCGCGCGGCGGGGATTATCGGAGCGGGTCAGTAAAGAGGGACCGCGGATAATTGCCCACCAGCCATTAAGCAGTGCCGAGGCGGTTAATCCGAGTAGGAGGAGCGCGTAGAGAAGATGATAAGGTTGCGATTTAGAAAGCGGCGCGGGTTCCTCGCTTTCGTTACTAATTCTTAGGAGTAAAACCAGCGCAATATACGAAGTCAAGAGCGACGAGCCTCCATAAGAAATAAAAGGAAGCGTTACGCCCGTGAGGGGCAAGAGGCGTAAATTCCCGCCAATAATGAGGAGAGATTGAATGCCAAGATACATTGTTAACCCCGCGGAGAGAAGGCGCAAAAATCGGCTGGGGGCGCGAAGGGCAACCAAAAAGCCTCGAGACAGGAAAACGCCGAGAAGGGCAAGCAAGCCCAAAGTGCCCGCGAGTCCTGTTTCTTCCGCGAGGGAGGTGAAAATGAAGTCAGAGTGGGCAACCGGCACAAAGGCGGGCGAGCCCATCCCGATTCCACGTCCCCATAACCCCCCGTTGGCAATTGCTATTAATGATTGCGTAATTTGGTATCCGTGTCCGCTGGGGTCATCCCACGGAAATATCCAAACAGAGAGGCGAATGTGAATGATATCAATGAAAAAATAGCCGAGTAGTGCAACCGCAATGAGAAGACCGGCATTAATGAGTAGAACGCGTTTGCGCGCAATGGCAAGGTAGAGAATGCTGGCATAGAGCATGATGAAAATGGATGCCGCGCCAAGGTCTCGCTGGACGAGAAGCAAGAGCAGGGCAATGCCTGCGAGGAAGAGAGTAGGAAAGATGAGGGGGAAGATTTTCTGCCGGTGCGGAAATTTGTCGGCGAGATAGGCTGTGAGATAGACAACCAGAAGGAGTTTGAGCGGCTCGGAGGGTTGCAGGTAGATTCCCCCAAAACCTAGCCAGAGCCGAGGCCCCACACCGAGCGGATTTGTACCAAAAATGAGCGTGAGGGTGGTGAGAATTAGCCCGCCGGTGAGGAGGATATATTTATAGCGGCGTAATATGGGGAGCAAATTACGCCATTTTGAGCCGATAATAAGAACGCCCATGCTAACTGCGAGCCAAATCGTTTGACGTATGCCAAATATGGGGGTCAACCGCCAAATGCTGAGAAGCCCCCATCCGCTAAGGAGGGAGGCGATGGGGAAAATATAGGGGTCTCTGTCGGGGAGATTTTGATTGAGTTTTTTTTGCGCCAGCGTTGTTAAAATGAGCCACGCGAAAAACCCCAGCCAATGAGCGTAGAGATAGTTAACATCCCAACTGCGAGCAAGAACGGCAGGGGAGAGGGTTAAAATAAGGCTATAGAGGGCAAGAAAGAGAGTTGCAAGGACATGTGGCGTACTGAATTTAGAATGCCGAATATAATACCCAAGACCTTCTTTATTTATATTCATCATGCCGGAGTCACAGATATTTTTTCACCAACAAATCTAAGCGTTCTCGCGTCTCGGAGGGGATTACGCGCGGTTGGGTAATGAGCGCGTTGGCAAGCGCGTTTTCGCAGTTGCAATCTCGATGTGATGTATAGGAACGCGCCAGATTTTTAATTGCTTCTTGTGCAATTTCAGTGTTTTTTTGTATGGTTTTGATAACCATATCAACCGTTACCGGCTCTTTGCTAACGTGCCAAACATCATAATCGGTGACGTGCGCCATCACGCCGTAGCAGATTTCCGCCTCACGCGCGAGAAAGGCTTCCGGAGCAGTGGTCATGCCGATAATGGACATGTCCCATGAGCGGAAGACATTAGATTCTGTTCGCGTTGAGAAACGTGGTCCCTCAATGGTGATGAACGCGCCGCCCTTGTGGACAGTTGCTCCCGTTTTCTGAACAGAGGTGAGTATTTTGGCAGAAAAATCGAGGCAAAATGGCTCTGCCACGCTGATGTGGCTGACCAAGCCCCGGTCAAAGAAGGTGCGCTCACGACCTTTGGTCATATCAAAAAGCTGGTCGGGGATAACAATCTCGCCCGGTGCGTAATCTTCACGCAAAGAACCGCACGCGTTCACGCTGACAATCTTCTCTACGCCAAGAGATTTTAAGGCGTAGATATTTGCGCGATAATTCACTTCACTGGGGTTGATATGATGACCAATTCCATGCCGCGCCAAAAAAGCGATTGGCTGTCCTTCCAAATTACCAACCACAATCGGCGCACTCGGTTCTCCAAAAGGTGTGGAGATAATGCGCTCTTCTGTATTTTCAAGTCCCGACATGGTGTATAAACCGGAGCCACCAATAACAGCTAACGAGATATTTTGGGTCATTATATTTTCCTTCTTTTTTTATTGCATAATAGGCTGATTGACTAACAAAACTAGATTAGCGTATCTTTCACCACGGAGAACACCGAGTTTCACAGAGTT
>CAZERH010000184.1:0-4676 GCA_964515535.1 uncultured Anaerolineaceae bacterium | reverse complement strand
TCTCCTTAGACACTTTTTCAATTCTTGTGTTAAATATGCTAAAATAGGGGCGATGAATACAAACACAGACCTTTCTAAAAGAACATTATCTTATCAGGCACATAAACGAGATTTTGTCTGGCAAATTCTTGCCCCTATTCTCATTGCATTGATTTTGGTCGTTATCGCTTCGGTAGCGGTGACATCAGGTTCTGATGCCTACACCAGTAAATGGGCAGATATTTCAACAATTTGGATTATTATCCCATTGCTCTTCGGTGCTTTAATAACCCTCATTGTTTTGGGTGGCATTATTTACGGGATGGCAAAATTATTAGATATTACGCCAATATATACTCAAAAAGCAACCGCGCTCATTCGCCTTGTCGGAGCAAAAATAAAAAGTGCGGCAGATTCAAGCACAGAGCCAATTTTCTTTGTTGAGGAATTATCAGCAAAAATAACCGCTATCTTTAAACAAAAATAAGGGAGTTCAAAATGAACGAAATAGAAAAAAACAGAAATTCAATGAAACCCAAAGTGCTTCTTATTGGTGCGCTTGTCGGTGCGATAACTGGTCTTGGAACAGCCTATCTTTTGACCCAAAACGCTGAGAAAGAGGGGGGAGAACTTGCCATTAATACCGGACAGGGCTTGAAACTTGGCTTGCTCATCCTTGGCATGTTGCGCCAAATTTTGAAAATGGATGGATAAAACGTCGTTCTACCAAAAATAAAAAACTCTGAAGTTCCGAAAACTTCGGAGTTTTTTTTACGAAACCCTGCAAACTAATCCTTTTAAATACTCGCCTTCGGGAAAATTCAGCGCAATGGGATGGTCTGCGCCTTGTGATAATTTTTGAATGATTTGCGCGTCTACTTTTGCGTCCAGAGACGCACCCGCTACAATTTTTTGGAATAGAGATGCGTCCACGCCACCAGAGCAGGAGTAGGTGACCAAAATTCCACCCGGTCGTAAAAGTTTGAAGGCGAGAAGATTGATGTCTTTATAGCCGCGTGCCGCTTTCTTCACTTGGGCTCGCGTGGGTGCAAATTTGGGGGGATCAAGGATAATCAGATCGAAATCGCGGCGGGAATCTCGAAAAGTGCGCAGTTCTTTGAAAACATCGCCTTCGAGCCACTCGTGATTTGAACTTGCTTGCCCGTTAAGAGCCGCGTTTTCTGCTCCCAATTTAAGTGCCTCCCCAGAAGAATCGATCGACAGAACCGATTTTGCTCCGCCCGCCATCGCGTGGATGCTGAATCCGCCCGTGTAGGAGAAGCAGTTGAGCACATCGCGGTCTTTGGCAAGTTGCCCAACAAGATGACGATTTTCACGTTGGTCGAGATAAAATCCTGTTTTGTGACCATGAGCAATATCTACCGTAAAACGGATGCCGTATTCTGTAATTTCAACGTGTTCGGGGGAATTGCCGCGCAAGATGCCTGTTTTTTCTTCTAAACCTTCCAGTTTACGAACTTCCACATCCGAGCGTTCGTATATATCTTTAATCCCCGTTAATTCAACCAATAAATCAGCAAAAGTTTCCTTCCAGTATTCTGCTCCGGCTGTCAGGATTTGCATGACAAGGACATCGGCGTAGCGGTCTACAATCAGCCCGGGGATGCCATCCGATTCGGCGTGAACGAGGCGATATGAATCGTTGTGGGGGTGGATCATGTAGGGGTGGGTCTCAGACCTACCCTTACGATGGTTTATGGCGGCATCCAGTTTGTGGCGCAGAAAATCCGCGTCCACGACCTCATCAAGCCATGTCCACGCGCGGGCGCGGATAGATGATTGGGGGGAGTAGGCGGCTTTTGCTAAGAAATCGCCTTTTGAGGAGAGGATGTCTACCGTCTCTCCCATCCCGGCATTTCCCTCTAAACGCGCCACCGCCCCTGAAAATATCCAAGGGTGGCGGCGTAAAAGAGATTTCTCTCGGGTTGGTTTTAGAATAAGTGAGGGCATATTAAAAAAGGTCGCCGTAGGGGTGTAGTATGCTACACCCCTACGGCGACCTACGGTTGAGCTAAATAATCCCGATTTCTTTGCCTGCTTTGGCTAAAACATCGAGGGCGTAAGCAATATCTTCGGTGGCGTGCGCGGCGGTAATGGTGGCGCGCAGACGGGCGAGACCATTGGGCACGGCGGGAGAAACAACGGGGAGAACAAAAAGGTCTTTTGCTTGGGCGGCGGCGGTCAGTTCGTAGGCGCGTTCATCGTCTCCACACAAAACGGGGACAACGGCGGTTTCGGAGAGCATTGTGTCGAAACCTGCGGATTTTAGCCCTCCAAGAAATTGTTGGGTGTTTGCATTGAGTTTTTCCATGCGCCATGGTTCATCGAGAATAACTTTGAAAGATTCATTTGCGGCGGCGGCTTGTGCGGGGGGAAGCGCGGCAGAAAAAATATAGGCGCGGCTGGCGTGGCGGAGATAATTAATCATATCTTTTTTGCCTGCCACATAGCCTCCCACCGAGGGGATTGTTTTGCTGAGGGTGCCCATTTTAATGTCGACTACATCGCCGAGACCAAAATGTTCTTCGATGCCGCGACCGGTTTTGCCGAGAACGCCAACGGAGTGCGCTTCGTCCATCATTAGCCAGGCATCGTATTTTTTGCAAAGTTCCACTACTTTGGGGAGGTCGATAATATCGCCATCCATGCTGAATACGGCATCGGTAATGACCAATTTGGCGGCATCGGAGGGAGCTTGTTTGAGACGTATCTCAAGCCTCTTCATATCATTATGCTTAAAACGGCGGAAGAGTGCACCGGACATCATACAACCATCTACGATGCTGGCGTGATTGAGTTTGTCTGAAATGATCCAATCTCCGCGCCCCATGAGTGTGGAAATAACGGTCAAATTAGTTGCATAGCCCGATGTATAGGTTACTGCGGCTTCAGTGTGCTTGAAATCGGCAATCGTTTCTTCGAGTTCAACATGCAAATCGAGCGTGCCTGCTAGGGTACGCACCCCATTTGTGCCGGTGCCATATTTATCTACGGCGGCTTTTGCGGCGGCTCCAATGCGTGGATGCCCCAGCAAGCCCAAATAGCCATAAGAAGCATACATGCCCATATTGCGCCCGTTTACCATTACACGTGAATCATCTAGAATTTCGCTCACCGTCATATTATAAAAATATGCGTCGCGCACTTTCAAATCTGCTATGCGAGCCGCCATTGCCTGAATACGTTGTGAGACTGAATCTGTGCCTTTGTTCGAGTCCATAATTATCTCCTATATAAGTGCAAAAAAGTCTCTTGAGTTTAGCCCACAGGGAAAAATATGTCAAATAAAATCAGGAGAGGTGGGGAGGAAAGAAGAACGCCGAAGTTTTCAAAACTTCGACGTTTTTGATTCGCTAATTTTTGTCTGTTGTCTTAATCCATGCCATCATCACCCACGGGAGCATGGCGAAGAATCCAGCCAACCCCGCACCGCCGAGCCCTGAGCGAAGGGCGACGTAGATATTTGCCGAGCCTGTGATAGCGTAAGAGATTAAAGCCAAACGATCGAAGGCGGGAGGCGATTTAATTGCTTCTCGTTTGGTAAGCCAAAGATAAAGGGCAAAGGCGATAAAAACCGTCAGCCACCAGCCCCAGAAGTTTTGCAGGGGAATATCGTAATAAGGTCCGCCGCGTTCCCAAATCCAGTTACCGGCGCGGGACATGAGTGGATCCATGACCACGTCCCAGGCGGTCATTGTTAAACCCCCGATGGTGGCGAAAAGGAGAATCCATTTGGTGCGCGATGAATGCGCGGGAGTGAGAATATCCGCAATCACGAAGGCGGGATACATCATCATAAACCACGCGATGGGAATCAGTACCGGCACCAGCCCAAAGAGGCGGTAGCCAAGATTTTCGCTGTAATGATAATGTCCGTAGACCCAGCCGGTTAGCACGCCGACACTTTCAAAGAGAATGCTAATGAAGAAAACCAACGCCAAAAGGATGAAGGCGCGTTTCCATCCCTCGCGTTTGCCCGCATGGAGCAGAGCGAAGCTGAATCCCGTGACTGAGGAGAGGTGCATCAGGTAGGGGATTTCGGGCAAGCCAACGCGAGGCGCGAGCAAGCCGTACCACATTGAGAACGCGAAGAAAACGAGAATGAAGATCGTGATTTTTTTGAGTTTCATGGTTTACTCCTAAATTGAGACTACAAAAGTTTTAAAAACTTTTGTAGTCTTGCTTTTTTACCACCGAACCAATTGGTTGAACTCTTTATCATCTTCATGAAAAATATGCTCATTGGCATACTCTTGGTGAAGAGCGATGAAGTTTTCTCGTCCGTCAAATAAATGGAGAATGTCATTTCGTTCAATCGAACTTGGCGTATTGCTTAATATTGCGTTATAGGAACTGAATTCCCATTCATTATATTTTTGGCATAGTCCAGCTTTTAGCGGATTTGTATGTAAATAAAGTATCAATTGAGTGAGATAATTTTCGTTAAGGATTGGTTTTCGTTTAAATTTATATTGAAAAAGACTTCCTGTACGGTCATAGCGTTTGTTGATGCTTTTGGCGTAGCTGATGAAAAAATCCCGAAAGGCTTTCTCTAAAGGCGTGAGTTTAAGTGATTTTTTGGGAGAGGGAGAAACTACAAAAGTTTCCGAAACTTTTGTAGTTTGTATCTCTTCTTTAACGCGTATGCAGAAATGAAAATGGGTTGGCATTAAACA
>CAZERH010000183.1:0-4683 GCA_964515535.1 uncultured Anaerolineaceae bacterium | reverse complement strand
CTTAATTGAAATAATTATAAACCGCCTGCGTTAACTCCACAAAAAGCGGATTTACGTCTCCCCAAATCCCTTGTACGGGATGGTAGGTATAGATAGCAAGAACAAAATCACCGCCGGGAGTGTAGACAATGCCCACATCGCTAATATCGTGAACAACGCCGTAGCGGTCGGGGATAAATCCGTGCTTATGGGCGATTTTTGTCCCATCGGGGAGACCGGCTTGAATTAAGGAACCAAATTTATCTTGCTCCATAAACTCGATCATTTGTAAACAATGTGCTTGGGTGATTTGCGCCGGAAATACGGCGCGCAATGTGCCACCTCCGCTTTCTGCGCATTGATATATATCCGTGAGTAGCATGCCCATATCTGAGGATGTAGTTTGGTTATAATCATCGGGGTTGGTGAAAATATCTGTGCGTTGATTAGCAGGGGTTTCATAGCGTTTCAGAAGGGGGCAGGGCGCAGAGGGGCTACAGAAAAATCCTGCCATAAAAGTGTTTTCTAAGCCGAGAACTTGCATATCACTTGAGACAATGAGCGGACCTGTTTCAAAGTCTATTTCTGACATCAAATTATCTGCCGCGGCGTTATCTGATTGGCTAAAAACACCTTCCATATAACTTGTGGTTCGTTCGTCCGGCGTGCCAAGATGAACGAAATTAGAAATCATGATGGGGATTTTGATAGTGCTAGAGGCGGTGATGGCTACGTCTACAGGATTTACTGAGATGATTTCGTTATTATCTAGCGAAAAATGAATTTCTTGTGCGTTTTGTAAATCGCTAAGATAGAAGTTAATGACACCGTCAAACTCGGAAATTTCAATAATTTGTTTGAGCAAAATTTCTAGGTTTTGCATGGTGGGACGTTCGGGCGCGGTTTGCTGATAGGAGAGCGTTACAACGCGATTTGTGGGCGAGCGGAGGGCATCTTCGATGAGCACAGAGGCGCGGTTGATATTTAGTTCTTGCCCCGGTTTTCCCTCTTTAAAATTGACGCTCCCTGCGATGGGTTGAGCGGCGGACGCGGGCTGGTCGTAACGCGTTGCTATTTCGGTTTCGAGGTAGAAAGCAAGTTGTTCATTATCAAGAGATGCTTGGAGGGGAATCTCACTTGCGGGTCGCGCGTGATTCCATAGACTGTCCCAAAAACCGCCCCAAAATGATGATGTTGTCCGCGTCAAATCTGCCGCGGCAAGCATGCTTTCTATATCTACGCTAAAGCCGACTTGGGTTGGGTCAATATGGATAATTTCTCCAGCATAGTGAACTTCGACTGGCTGGGAATAAACTTGTAGCACTCGTTCAGAGGCTACTTGAGCGTTTACGCCGCCTACGGCAATGCCGCCTATGGTCATGCCGGCGGGGTAGTTATTGCGGTCTCGGCTATAGTTTACAAGTTGAGATAGTGTTAATGCAATTGCCGCGACAACGAATATAAGTGATATGATGCGCAGAAATATAAAAGATGAGTTACGGGTTTTCACGGAGCCTCGAGATTAAGTTTTAGACGAAAAATTAGTGATATATGACACTCGCAGAGTATAACACGCTCCGTTATGCTATGATACGAATATAGACCCTAGAAATTACCCTGAAGGAGAAAAAATGTTACGTTCTTTTCTAATTTATCTCTCACAAGCAGGTTGGGCGCAAAAGATGGTAACAGGCTGGTCTTTTGCGTGGAATGTTGCTTCTCGTTTTGTGGCGGGGGAAAGCAATGAAGAAGCAATTGAGGTGGTAAAAGCATTAAACGCAAAGGGGATTAACGCCACTTTAGACCATCTTGGCGAACATACATCAATGGTGGAAGAAGCGGTGCAATCTACCGAAGAAATTCTGAAGATTTTGGATGCAATTGACGAAGCCAAAGTACGCGCCGGTGTATCCATTAAGCTCACCCAAATCGGGATGGGACTTGATTCGACCATTTGTCGGCAAAATCTGCGCCGTATTTTAGAGCGTGCTAAAGAGCATAAAAACTTCGTGCGGATTGATATCGAAGATACTCCCTATACCGACATGACCATTGATGCCTATAATGCGATGCTCGAAGCCGGTTTCACGCCCGAAACGGTGGGAATGGCGGTGCAATCGTATCTCTACCGCGCCGAAGAAGATGTGCGTAAAATGCTCGAAAATGGCACTCGTTTCCGTTTGATTAAAGGGGCGTATAAAGAGCCACCTGAGTTGGCTTATCCTAAAAAAGAGGATGTGGATGCCAATTTTGACCTCCTTACCAAAATTCTCTTGGATAGTACCCTCGAAAATAATTTTGCCGAAATTAGCGCAGACGGGCATATCCCACCCATCCCTGCGATTGGCACGCAGGATGACAAGCGTATTGATTTTGCTAAGCAATATGCCAAGAAAATAGATTTAGGGAAAGGATTCTTCGAGTTCCAGATGCTCTACGGCATTCGCCGCGACCTTCAAGAGCAACTTGTGGCAGAAGGCTACCAAGTTCGCGTTTACGTTCCCTTTGGTACGCAGTGGTATCCTTACTTCATGCGCCGCCTCGCCGAACGCCCCGCTAATTTGTGGTTTTTTATCTCGAATTTCTTTAAGAAATAGTTTCACGAGATGTAGGGGCATAGTATGCTACGCCCCTACATCGCCCCTATATAAAACTCAAAATCGGGTAAACTTCAATGCGAATTCACTTTTCACATTTTTGTTTTTAACCATGAATAATAATTTTCCCCTCGCCCTCGTCACCGGAGCCGCCCATCGTTTGGGATATATCTTTGCGCATATCCTTGCCGAGCAGGGATACGCGATTTTGCTTCATTATCATCATTCACGGGATGACGCCGAATCTGCCGCGAAAAAATTGCATTTGCTGGATGTTCCCGTCTTTTTAGCCCAAGCGGATTTGAGCGATGCGGACTCAGCCCTCGGCTTGTTCGGCGTTGTGGATTCGATTTCGCATCCCCTGCGTGTTCTCGTCAACTCCGCGGCGATTATGCGAAGTGCCGACCTCCGCACCTTGCCCCTTTCAGCGTGGGAAGAGACGATGAATCTCAACTTACGCGCCCCTTTTCTCCTCGCCCAGCAAGCCCAAAGTCGGATTCGTGCCGCGGGCGGCGGGCTGATCGTCAATATCACGGATGTTGCTGTTGAGAAAGTTTGGAAGGGATTCCCCGCGTATTCCGTCAGTAAATCTGCCCTCCAATCCCTCACCAAACTGATGGCGCGTAGCTTTGCCCCCGAAGTGCGGGTTAATGCCATTGCCCTGGGCCTCGCCCTCCCCGCCGATGATTTCCCCCCCGAAGAATGGGAACGGCTCGTCCAACGCCTCCCTTTGCAACGTCCCGCCCGCGAAGAAGAGTTAGCCTCTGCCCTTGAGTTTTTGCTAAAAAACGAATATATCACCGGTCAAACCATCACCGTAGATGGCGGGTACTCGTTGATTTGACCAGTGACCAGAAAACCAGCGACTAGGAGACCAAATGACCAGCAAAGCAAAATTTCTTGCCAACCGCCTCCGCTCCGAAGGCGAAAAAATGACTGCTTTTTTTTCATCTTTGGGCGATGCCGCGTGGAAGAAACTGATCTACACCGAAGGGCAGGATTGGCAAATCCGCGATGTCTTGGCGCATTTCGTCTCGGCAGAAAACTCATTTTTGAAACTCTTTGAAGGTATCCGCCAAGGTGGGGATGGGGTCTCGGATGATTTCGATGTAGACCGCTTCAACGAGTCGCAAGTTGCCAAACTAAAAGAAATGCCCCCCGCAGAATTGTTGGACGCGTATATCGAAGTTCGTGCCAAAATAGTGGCATGGGTCGAAACTCTGAGTGAAGATGATTTGCAAAAAGAAGGACGACATCCCTTTTTAGAAGAAAGCACTCTCGAAGAAATGATTAAATTGGTTTATCGGCATAATCAAATCCATTATCGGGATATGAGGAGAACCGAGAATCAGCACTTACAATTCGGTGAGACAGAAAATGGTGAAAGATGTAAATAAAAAGAAACAAGATGCTTTTGTGAAAAAGATTTTGGTATTTGTTCTTGTTCTTGCTTCGGTCGCATTATTGCAAATTATGGGAAAATGGAGCCTAAAAATTGACGATATAGATATGATGGAGACAATAATCCCGTCAGAGTTCTCTTGTGACCAGTATGAAGCAGAGCTTAATTGGACTTACCACGAGGTTACGAATGAGCGTTGGCTTGAGTATTATGTGGCGGATTCAAACAAAGAGACCAGAGCATTTCAGTGGGTTGACGAAACAGAGGGAGGGGTAATTCATTTAGCCATTGTTGATTTCAAAGTCCCTGCAATAGCTATGATGAACTATTTCCTTCTTGACCCAGCCGGAAGAAAAAAAGAATTTTATGAAAATTTTCAAAATAAAACCAAATTTGTCCCAACAAATGAAATTTGGATAAATGATTTTGTAGACCAAGATATTGTCCAATGTGGTACAGGCACAGAAGAAAAATGCTATGGCTGGTTTTACAGAGCTAGATATGGGCAATACTATTTGTACATTGAAGATAGCGGTCCAACATGCTATTCGCATTTTGAACAAGTAGTGAAAGCGATAAATACAGAATTTGTAAAAAACCTTCAAGCCACAAAGTGACAGTGCTCTAAAAAAAAGAAAAAAACTTAGCGTCTTGGCGTGAAATTAACGACTGAAAACTGAATACCGATGACTGAAAACCGACTAA
>CAZERH010000182.1:0-4684 GCA_964515535.1 uncultured Anaerolineaceae bacterium | reverse complement strand
AAAGCGTTTCCGGAAACGCGCCGCCAGTCTGTACCTAACCCGCGATCGTAAAAGGCGATCTGGTTAACTGTTCGGTCTTCAACCATGTTGAAAAGTTTGTAGACATTAGAGGGGTTTCCTTTTCCACCCTCCTGATTCGTTCCATCTGAGAATATAACGATGTTTTTAGACATGCAGATTCTCCTTTGCTTGAAAATTTTATAATTTTAAAAAATTGTAGAGATAAAATTTACCCCGCGCCTTCCAAAATAAAAATCATCTCTACTCTACACTCAACATTTTTTGGCGTTGTTCTACATTATCGCCATCAACGACCTGAATACGCCCCACAACCCCATCACGCGGCGATTTGAGTTCATTCTGCATCTTCATCGATTCGAGAATAAGTAGCACATCCCCCTCCTTAACCTCCTGTCCTTCTTCCACAGCGACCGAAATAACCAGCCCGGGCATAGGAGCTTTGAGATAAAAAGTGCCTGACGCAACCTTACTGCCACCAGCCGCCGCACGCAAGCGTCTCTCTCGCTCGTCCTCAACTCGGCTATGGTAAAGTTGCCCCTTAATCAAAACTTCGAGGTCTTCCTCCCCTTCATAAACATAGGCTTCATAAGATTTTCCGTCTACGATGAGAGAAAAAACCGGCTGAGATTTAACCGATTCAAAATCAACTTCAACTATTTTCCCGTCAACAGAAACATGCCGCTTATCTATAATTTCTACCCGAAATTCTTTTTCATCTATTGTGGTTATATATTTCATGTGGTCTCACTTGTACTTGGTCTTTTGGTCCTGTAGTCTTTTGGTCGCTGGTGGAATCGGGGAAGATTTTTTTATTTACTCAACTGCTCCCAACGCGAGAGCCACTTCCAGTTACTGGTATCACGCGCGTTGCGGCGCACAACATGCGCGGCACGCTCTGTTTGCTCATGCTTGACCAAGGTTGCAATAATCGCGGCGATGTCCGGATGCGTCTCCTTACCTTCCGCAATCTCTTTCATAGAAAATTCTTCCTCAACGAAACGCGTGTCATATTGCCCTCCCATAAAGCGGTGCGAATCCATCATCGTCTGGTGAAATGGGATATTCGTCCGCACGCCCACCACTTTATATTCCGCCAGCGCACGCCGCATCCGCAAGATAGCTTGTGCGCGAGTTTCCCCCCACACAATCAGTTTTGAAATCATCGAATCGTAATACGGAGTAATTTCCGTTCCGGCATATACCCCCGTATCTACGCGAATACCTGGTCCGGTTGGCAAAACAGCATGAGAGATATGTCCGGTGGATGGCATAAAATTATTATGCGGGTCTTCAGCATTGATACGGCACTCAATTGCCGCACCATTAATCTGAATATCTTCTTGCGCAAACGAGAGCTTGCGTCCCCGCGCAATACGAATTTGTTCTTTCACAATATCCACCCCGGTAATCAGTTCAGTAATGGGATGCTCCACCTGCAAACGCGTATTCATCTCAAGAAAATAGAAATTTTTATCTTTGTCTACCATGCACTCAATCGTACCTGCGCTTTCATAATTTACCGCTCTTGCCGCATGGACTGCCACCTCACCCATCCGCTGACGCAATTCTTCTGTCATGACAGGTGACGGTGCTTCTTCTAATAATTTTTGATGACGACGTTGCAATGAGCATTCGCGTTCATTGAGGTGAATCACGCTCCCAAACTTGTCAGCCAAAATCTGGATTTCAATATGCCGCGCACCAAGAAGCAGTTTTTCAAGATAAACATTATCCTCGCCGAACGCAGACTTCGCCTCGCCGCGCGCAGAAGAGAGTGCCAATGGCATTTCTTCTATAGTTTTCACCTCGCGCATACCCTTTCCCCCACCACCTGCCGTAGCCTTAATCAAAAGCGGGAAGCCAACCTCCGGGGCAAGTTCAAGCAATTCTTCATCGCTAAGCCTAGCTGTCCCCTTTGTGCCGGGGACAACGGGAACGCCCGCATCCATCATCGTTTTGCGTGCGATGGCTTTATCTCCCATCGAGGCAATTGCGAAGGGACTAGGTCCAATAAACTCAAGTCCGGCATCTTCCACAGATTGCGCAAATTCGGCGTTCTCTGCCAAAAAACCATAGCCGGGATGAATAGCCCCCGCACCGCTTTTAAGGGCGATTTCAATAATTTTATCCCCTCTCAAATAAGATTGGTTGGATGGCGCAGGTCCCAACAAATAAGCCTCTGTAGCATAACGGACGTGCATCGCTTGGCGATCAACTTCTGAATATACAGCGACTGTTTTAATCCCCAACTCTCGGCAAGCGCGCAAAATGCGAACAGCTATTTCTCCGCGATTGGCTATTAATACTTTGTTAAACATATTTTTTCCTTAGTTCGTTAATTTCCACTTTCATAATTCGGCAGTCTTATTTTCAGTCATCACCTTCGTTACTCGTCACAACGTCTCTGTTCTCAGAACTCCGGCTCAACAGTTAGTTCATAATCTGCTAATAAACGTTCTAAATAAGCTGTCTGTACCAACAATTGTTTTTCGAAGGCTTTTTTTCCGCTTTTTGTCTGTACAAGACCTTGCTTAGAAAGCATTCGAAGACACTTCAGGCGGTTTTCTACAGCTAAAATAAAATCTTCATATTCTTCATTGATGGCATCTTCTAGTGATAATATCGTTCTATAGGTGCTAAAGCGGTCAATTTTATCTGAATCGCTGACTACCTTTGCTTCTAGGGTATGAGGATGCTTGAAGCCTGCATCCCCATCTACATGAACCGCTATTGAGTAACAGATATTTTCGGTCTCTTCTTTAGCATATTTCAGTTTTCTCAAAAAAGGGCGCACCATTTCGGCTCCAACGCGACCATGATTAAAATCATTAACTTCATTGCTTAACTTCGCAATATCATGCAACAAGCACGATGCGATGACTATCTCAACATCTGCGCCCTCTAATTTTGCAATACGCTTCCCGTATTGAGAAACACGCAAGGTATGAAGCCAACGATACTTCAGCCTCTCAGCCTGTTGCGGATATTCTTTTAATGCCAAGTCACGTTTGTCTTTGGCGTAAATAACAATGTTTTCTATTCTGTTTTTAGACTTCATCATTCTGCGTTATTAAAGCGGGATATTTCCGTGTTTTTTCGGCGGGTTCGAATCGCGTTTATTACTCAGCATCTCCAGCGCATTGATGAGGCGCGGACGCGTATCTCGCGGTTCGATTACATCATCAATAAAACCGCGTCCCGCCGCAATATAGGGATTGGCAAATTTCTCTCGATACTCTTCAACCAACTCCGCTTTCTTAGCGACAGGGTCATCTGCATCTGCTAACTCACGACGAAAGATGATATTTACCGCGCCGTCAGGTCCCATCACCGCGATTTCGGCGGTGGGCCAAGCGATATTTAGGTCTCCGCGAATATGTTTGGAGGACATGACATCGTAAGCACCACCATAGGCTTTACGCGTGACCACCGTGAGTTTCGGCACAGTTGCTTCGCAATAAGCGTAGAGTAGTTTCGCACCGGATCGGATGATGCCACCATGCTCTTGCACGGTACCAGGCAAAAATCCGGGGACGTCTTCAAAGGTGATGATAGGGATATTGAAAGAGTCGCAGAAGCGGATAAATCTCCCAGCCTTCTCCGAGGCTTCAATATCCAGAACTCCTGCCAAAACAGCCGGTTGATTAGCGACGATGCCCACAGAATGTCCACCAAGTCTGGCAAATCCCACCACGATATTCATGGCATAAGTAGCGTGAATTTCAAAAAACTCCCCATTGTCTACGACATGCGAAATGATTTCTTTGATGTCATAAGGTTTACTGGGGTCATCGGGGATGATTGTGTCAAGCTCTTTGTCGCGGCGGAGGGGATCATCACCCACATCCACGAGGGGGGGGTCTTCCATATTGTTTTGCGGCAGATAGCTGAGTAGTTTTCGGATCAAAAAAAGCGTATCCGATTCACTATCGGCGGCTACGTGACAGATGCCGGACACTTCAGAGTGGATACTTGCGCCCCCCAAGTCCTCAAAGGAAACAATTTCGTTTGTAACGGCTTTGACAACATCCGGACCGGTAACGAACATGTAGGAAGAATCTCGCACCATAAAGATGAAGTCGGTCAAGGCTGGCGAGTAGACCGCACCACCTGCACAGGGTCCCATGATTGCAGAGATTTGGGGAACAACGCCACTAGCAAGCGTATTGCGCAGGAATATGTCGGCATAGCCACCCAAAGCAACGACACCTTCTTGAATACGCGCACCGCCCGAATCATTTAGACCGACGACGGGTGCACCGTTTTTGATTGCCATATCCATCAATTTGACAATTTTTTCAGCATGAACCTCACCGAGACTGCCGCCAAGAACGGTAAAGTCTTGCGAAAAAACATATATCAAACGCCCATCTACTGTTCCCCATCCAGTGACGACACTATCGGATACAAATTTCTTTTTATCCAAGCCAAAGTCTGTGGTGCGGTGAACGATGAAAGGGTCTAATTCGCGAAAAGAGCCTTTATCCAGAAATAAATCGAGGCGTTCGCGCGCGGTTAACCGACCTTTGCTGTGTTGAACTTCTATGCGGGCTTTGCCACCACCTATACGGGTTTGGGCTTTTTTTTCTCGGAGTTCTTGTATTTTGGGGTTGTCTGTCATTTTTCTCTCTTTTTAGTTTGGTGGTTTTTAGATGGAAAACCT
>CAZERH010000181.1:3671-4754 GCA_964515535.1 uncultured Anaerolineaceae bacterium | reverse complement strand
CACGTACGAAACGGTTTTTTATCCCATGAAAAGGAGTTTTTATTATGGCAAAATCATCTATCAATAAAGTTAGAAATTTGAAGCAAAAAGATGAAATCTGGGATGTGGCTGTGCGCCCGGCGCGAACGTGGATAAAATCTCGCGAGAACGACCCCTATCGCCCATGGTATACACTTGTGGTGAGTGATGATGATAGAATTATTCGGCATGATATTGGGAAGGATAAACCCTCGGCTGAGGAGATTTTAGAGAGTTTATTTAAAGCGATGCGTCGCCCGATGATGGGGGCGGGGCGAAAACGCAGACCGGTTAAAGTTCTTTTTGATGATAAGGAACTTTATGATGAACTTTCACCTGTCCTCACGGAAATTGGGGTTAAGGCAGAGAAGAAAACAACTTTAATTTATGCAAACGCTTTGAGAAAAGAATTAGATCGTAGGTTTAGCAAGGATGATGATGTTGCCTCTTTGATTAAAATCCCCGGTGTAACCGTGCCGCTTTTAAATAAGATTTTTAAAGCCGCCGCGGCATATTATCGTCTTGCTCCGTGGGAGTTGATTCCGCCAGAGGAGTTTGCGATGGAGATCCGCTATCCGGCAGAGGCTGAACCGCGTTATGCGATTATTATCGGGCGTGGGGGAGAGAGCCTTGGACTTTCGATTAATGATAGTTTGGATGATTTAAAAGCCTTCATGGAGCATGCCCGATTTAACAAAAGCATTTCTAGCAAATTTTCAACAATATCTTTTACCTTTGAGGGGAATTTTTTACTCTCGTTTGATGATTTGGATGCTATTGAGACTTATGGATGGGATATTCCCAACGAGAGAGCCTATCCAAGTATTATGCGTTATTCGCCCGAAGACAAACTTTTTTCCCCTACATCAAAAGATATATATTGGTTAGAGGGTGCTTTGCCTGCCATCACCGAGTTTTTTACTTACGACTATGACTCGGATGAGTTTTTCGCGAATTTTGGGGAAACTCAGATTGAATACAACACAATAGTTCATACGCTAGGCGGTGTGGAGCATGTGATTATCACTTTGCCTATTCTGATTGAGTGAGAGAAATTAGTAATCG
>CAZERH010000181.1:0-3571 GCA_964515535.1 uncultured Anaerolineaceae bacterium | reverse complement strand
AGCGACACCAGCCGTGTCCGCATCATCGCAGCGTTGCTTGAAGGCGAGACGAATGTCGGCACGCTGGCAGAGATCGTTGAAATCAGCGAATCGGCTGTTTCGCATCAACTGCGTACCCTGCGACAGATGCGCCTTGTCCGCACCCGTAGGCAGGGACGGCAAATTTTCTACTCGCTGGACGATACTCACGTCGCGGATATTTTTCAGCGCAGTCTGGATCATATTTTGCACAGTTAATTTTGCACCACGGAGACCACAGAGAGCACCGAGTTTTTTTTGTGAAAAAGAGAAAAAGCATTGCGTATGTTTTTGAGCATCAGCCTCTCTCTCTCTTCTCTTAAATTCCTCTGTGAACTCCGTGCTCTCTGTGGTGAATTTTAAAGGAACTCCCCATGCCCGAAAAAATCATAGAAATTGATATTCCCCTGCTCCTCCCCGAAATCGAAGACGAAAGCGATGACTGCCTCGTCCGCCTGCAAGATGGATTACGCGCCCGCAAGGGGATTACCCACGTCCATTTGCATCGCGAAACCGCGCCGAACACCCTCTGCATCCACTTCAACCCGAACCTGATTTCGTTGAAAAGCGTGCGGAAACTGGCTCAGAAAACAGGTTCCAAACTCACCAATCGCTACCGCCATGAGCGCGTCGCCTTTGAGGGGATGGACAACGCCGATGAAGCCCCCCTCCTCCGCCGCAAACTCGAAGGTTTGCCGGGGATGCTCCACGCCAATGTTAATTATGCCGCCGGTTTGGCTTTTCTTGCCTACGACACCAAAATTTTGCAGCCCGACACCATCGCCGAGCAGATGCACGCGTTTGGCGTCCATCCCATCGGCTGGGCGAATCACGATCATGCCCACGATGCACACGACCACGCCGGTCACGATCACGGCAGCGCGCCCGGCTTTCTCCCGCATTGGGCGCAGGAACGCTGGACGCTGATCCTTGTCGGCTTGGCGGGGATTTTCCTGCTGGTCGGCTGGATGGGCGCGACATTTTTCGGGATGTCGGAACGCACATCTCTGATTTTTTTTTTGATGGCATACCTCGCGGGCGGATACGACATCAGCACCCACGCGATTCCCGGTCTCTTTAAGGGGAAGTTTGATACGGACGTGCTTATGCTTGCTGCCGCTCTAGGGGCTGCGATTCTCGGCGAGTGGCTGGAGGGTGCCTTCCTGCTCTTCCTCTTTAGCTTGGGACATGCTGGTGAGCATTATGCTCTTGACCGCGCTCGGAACGCGGTGAATGCTTTGGGCGAAATGATGCCCAAAGTTGCCCTGCTGAAATTTAACGGGGAACTCGTTGAACGTCCCGTAGAAAATCTGAAGATCGGGGATGTGGTTCTCGTCCGCCCGGGTGATCGGGTAGCGGTAGATGGCACGGTGTTGAAAGGAGAAAGTGCTGTTGATCAGAGTCCCGTCACGGGTGAGAGCGTCCCTGTCCCCAAATCCACAGGAGACGAAGTTTTTGCGGGGACGATCAACCAAGATGCCGCGCTGGAGATTTCCGTCATCCGCCTCGCAAAAGATAACACCCTGAGCCGCGTGATGCAGATGGTGGCGGAAGCGCAGAGCCAGCAAAGCCCGACGCAACAATTTACGGAGCGGTTCACGCGCTGGTTTGTGCCGGCGGTGCTGATCTTTGTGCTACTGGTGGTGGTCGTCCCGCCGCTGACGGGCTGGATGCCGCTGCGGGATAGTTTTTATCGTGGCATGTTGCTGCTGGTGGCGGCATCGCCTTGTGCGCTGGCGTTGGGGACACCGGCCTCCGTGCTGGCGGGGATTGCGCAGGCGGCGCGGAACGGCGTGCTGATTAAGGGTGGCGTGCATTTGGAGAATTTGGGTGCGTTGCAGGTGATGGCGTTTGACAAAACCGGCACGCTAACCGAAGGGAAGTTCACCCTGACCGATATTTTGCCCTTCGGCGAGACGAGCGAAGAAGAATTATTGCAAGTTGCGGGAGCGGTTGAGCAAAGCTCTAATCATCCGTTGGCGTTAGCGGTCGTGACTGCGGCTCAGGCGCGGGATTTATCCTTGCCCATAGCGGAGAACTTGGAAAATGTCGCCGGGCGCGGTGTGGAAGGAAAAATTGGAGGGGAGTTGGTGCAGATCGGCTCAATGCGTCTCTTTGGCGAGGTGTTGCCTAAAAAGATTAAATCTAAAGTTACCGAACTTGAAGCTGAGGGGAAAACAACGATGATCTTACGGCGCGGCGAGGAATTTCGCGGTGTGCTGGCTCTGGCGGATGCGCCCCGTCCGCGCGTCAAAGAGATTTTGCAACGCTTGCAAAATTTGGGTATACGGAAATTGGTCATGCTGACTGGCGATAATGCCGAAGTCGCCGCGCGGATTGGGGAAAAGGTCGGCGTGACGGATGTGCGCGCGGGTTTGCTCCCCGAAGATAAGTTGGAGGCAATCCGCGAGTTAAACGCTGAATATGGCGCAATCGCGATGATCGGCGATGGGGTTAACGATGCGCCCGCCCTCGCCACCGCCACAGTTGGGATTGCGATGGGCGGCGCGGGAATAGCAGTCGCACTCGAAACGGCGGATGTCGCGTTGATGGCGGATGATTTGGGCAAATTGCCCTTCGCAGTTGGATTGAGCCGCGCCAGCCGCGCCGTGATACGCCAGAATTTGGGCGTTTCGCTGGGCGTGATAGCGTTGCTGATTGTGACATCCGTTTTTGGCTGGCTGGAGTTGAGTTGGGCGGTTGTCCTGCACGAGGGGAGTAGTTTGGTCGTAGTGGTGAATGCGTTGCGGTTGTTGAGGTATAACGAGACAAGATGATATACTTCTCGTGAAATTACCGAGACCCTTTTTAGGGAGGTTTTTATGGCAAACCAAGATAGTGGACGCAATACTCAGACCAGAGTTAAACACGAAATTCTTTCTAAATATCTGGACACTTGGGGAGGGATAATTGTCAATAGTTTATCCACAAAGAAGCACTCATATCCGTATCATTTTGTATATGTGGATTGTTTCTCTTTTTCAGGAAAATATGTGGGTGAAAGCGAAGATGTTGTTCGTGGACGCACGCCTTCTCCCGTTTATGGGTCTCCGATAATTGGAATTAGAGCATTGGACAAACTATCGCAATATGCTAAGAAAATGGGAGTACGTATTAGCACCAATACCATTCTCATAGAAAGAGAAAAACCTATATATGAAAATCTTTTAAGGACACTGCAAGAAGCGAAATTTGATAAAAGAGTTCGGAAAACAGATAATTTCACCGCATTAAAAAGTGGCGAAATTGCTCTTATAAATGCCGATTCTACAAAAATGGGAGAAAAACTAACAGCCTATACCGTTCAGAAAAACACATGGGCTTTTTATCTTATAGATCCGTACGGACCAAGTGGTATTCCCTATGGTTTTGTAAAACAAATTATCACTCAAGAGAATCACGATGTAATGATTAATTTTATTTACGAAGATTTACTTCGTAAAACAGGGATGGCAGTTAAAGATAATCTAGCTCCACAACACCAAGCCTTGGTGGATAATTGCCCTAGTGTTTTATCAAGCGTAGTTTGACGAATAAAGAATTTCAGGTATCA
>CAZERH010000180.1:0-4800 GCA_964515535.1 uncultured Anaerolineaceae bacterium | reverse complement strand
CCACAGAGTTTTTTCTCATGTTTTTAAAGATTCTCTGTGTTCTCAGCGTGCTCTGGGGTGAGATTTTTTAAGATTTGTCAGGCAACCAGCCAAATCACCTATAAATAAATTCATAGACGAATACGGGGAATTTTAGCAAGGGTTTTCTATCCCGTGTTTTTTTGTGCATTCTTCAATTTTAGAATCTTCTCTACTCGTATGCCAAAACTTCTCTAATTGTAAGGCGTGCCGCGTTTCTGGCAGGTAAAACGCTTGCTAGAATTGAGAGAACAATCACTAATCCTAGCCAAATATAATAACCTGTGAGGGTGAAATAGACCGCTATGGGGGTTTCAAAAGTGGCATTGCTAACAATAGACGAAAGCCAATATGTAAAAGGAATGGCAACAATCATTGATAAGACAAAAGAGATGATGCCTATTACCAAACCTTCTACCAGTACCATGCGGATAATTTCTAAATCGGTTGCGCCAATGGCTCGCATAATGCCGATTTCACGCGTTCGCTCTAGCACATTCATGCTCATTGTGCCAGCTAAGCCCATTGCGCCCACAACAGCGGTTAGCACTGCCATGATGAGCAAGAAGGCTATCAGAATATCTAAACTTTCAGAAGCCTCATCCATCATCGAAAGACCGGCGGTTGTTTCTGTAACTTGAAAACCATTCTCTCTTAAGAATGTGTCTAAATCTTTTGCCAATGCTTCTTGATGACTTCGCTCGTGATTTTTACTCAGCACACGATACGAAAAAGAACGATTTGCGGTATTTTGCTCCCACGAAATATATTCATAAGGTGCGTAAGCTATCGTCCCCTCCATGCCAATAAATTTAAAAATTCCTACTACTTCCCAATACTCTTCTCTGCCGTTGATTTTAATCAAAATCTCTTCGCCTACTTGCAAATCGGGATAAGTATCATAAATACTTTCGCTGACCGCAATTTTCTTCACATCTGTTTCACGAATCCAGCGTCCATCTACCAGCAAGGGATCGACCAAATTCGATTTAGCCGGTGGTGCGAGAATATCCATATTATCTGAATTTCTGCCGTTCTCATCTAAAATTTCCGCGCTGGCAAAAGCCCATCCCTCCACCGAAGCAACACGTGGGTCTGTCATTATGAATTGTTCAATTTTGTTTATGCGATACGATTTTCCAAAACTTATCGTTACATCGGCGAGAAAATAATTTCCTACCACTTGTGTATATTCGCGCAGAGAAGTCCGCACATTGAAAACGGAGATGAAAATTGCCCCAGCCATTGTAAGAGTGAAAAGTGTGAGCAATAAACGATTTGTTTGTCTAAATGTATTTCTTAAGGATACAAGAAGGGGACGAGAGATGCGGATGCCCATATCCGCCATCTTTTGTACCATTTTTAGCTGGATTCTTTCTGCAGGCGATTCCCGCTCCGCGCTTGTTTCAACTTGCTCACCGGATCCCCTAGCGAGGTCCCCGCTTAGGGCTTGTTGCACGGTCACTTGCGACCCTTTAATCACAGGTATAAAGCCCGCGATAAGTGGCACCAACATACCCACCGCAATTTGGATGTAGAGAGCCAAAGGCACAAAACGGTAACCAAGTAGTTCGAATCCCATCTCAACAGCGACAAAATTTGCCAGTGCATACGCGCCCTGCCCACCTGCCGGAATTGAGATGAGTAACGAGAGCAAGCCAAAAGCAAGCAGGAGTACGAGATACATCTTAAAGATGATTTTATCGCGTCCGCCAATTAATTTCATCACGCCAATATGCCGCAAATGTTGGTTCAACAAGGCACTGAGCGTATTGGCAATTAGGGAGGAGGAAAGAAAAAGTATTAGGATACCTAACGCCATCAAGATCCCTAAAACCGCGTTGACTGTGCCTTCTAGCGGGTGGGTATGTGTTTTTGAGTGAAAAGTACGCCAAGCAAAATCGCCGTTTTTTTCGATTTTGTTTTTTAGGCTACTTAAAACATCTTTAATATGTTCGTCATCATCTTCGCCGTTTTCTACGGTTGCATAAAGGCGATTGAAATTTTCATCCTGATTAAAGAGGCGTAATGTTTTTGTGTTGATATATCCAAGCGGCGGGGCGAGAAAGTCGATGGCATCGGTAGACGAATCGCGCGCAATCCCCACCACGACTATTTCTTTGATGGTTTCATCGGGGAGTTGAAATTCGATAATTTCTCCGGGTGCAATATCAAAGTCATCCAAAATATCTTGCTCTAAGAGGAGTTCGTTTTTCTGCGGAACAGTCTTGCCGCTAACGGGGCGTAGCAAGTTGATTTCGTTTTCTTCAAAATCTTGGAAGGTGATGATGTTGATATTTGTCCACTCTTCCGCGCCTAATGGACGAATCCGCAAGCCAAAAACGCGTCGCGCCTCGGCTTGTCGCACGCCATCCACTTTGCGGAGAGTGTTGAGAAAATCATCATCAAATTCGCTCATCCGAATTTCGATATTGGCGGGGTTATTTGCCGCGTAGCTTGCACCCATATCCGCTTCGATGATTTTATATGAGCCAACGATTACGCCAATTGCAAATACGCCCACTGCGATGGAAAGAACCACCAAGAGTGTGCGTGCTTTGTTATCTATGAGGTCTGAAAGAACTTTTCGCCAACGTGGGCGCATGGGAACTCCAAAATTTGAATTTAGAATGATGTGTGCCGTTACAGTGCGTATTTTTACTATCAGTTATATTCAGAATAGTTCACGCATTACGTTTTCACTTTCTTCTATCTGCTTGTTTTTTTTCTTCTAATCTTTTTTGCACTGTGTCTGAAATCGCTTTTTCGGTGAGAGGAGATTCGTTTAGTAGCCAGTTGAAGTCTTCGCGAGATATTTCTAGCAGTTCTACCGGCTCATTTGCCGCGCGGACGCTGGCGATGGTTTTGCCACCACGTAGCAATTCTATTTCTCCGAAAAAGTCATTTCTACCAAGTTGCGAGATAAGTAATTCTTTTTTGCGCCTTTTGTGCAAAATTATATCTACTTTGCCTTTGGCTATAAGATAAAATTTTTGAGCAGGCTCTTTGGCTTCTAGAATTGTTTCACCCGCGTGAAATTGAATTTTCTTTACTCGATTGCCTACCTCTTTCATTAATGGTTGAGAGAGCAAAGGCAAGGCTTGAGCAATGGTCTCGTTAACTAAAACGCCATCCGAAATAACAACTGTGCGGGAGGTGCGTTCTGTCATGGACGAATCGTGCGTGACCATGATGATGGTTTTGCCGTGTGCGGAGAGTTCATCGAAGAGGTCAATGATATGGCTGGCTGAACGCGAATCGAGATTTCCGGTGGGTTCGTCTGCTACGATGATGGGGGCGTCGGTGGAGAGGGCGCGGGCGATGGCGGCACTTTGTTGCTGTCCGGTTGAGACGGCGCGCGGGAGTTTTTGAGCGTGCTCCGCTAGACCGACCATGCGGAGCAATGCCATCGCCTTTTTGGGGCGTTCGTCAATTTCGTACATGCCCACATAATCCATCGGGAGCATGACATTTTCGAGCAAATTGAGCATGGGTAAAAGTTGGAAGAATTGAAAAACAATCCCTAAATTTCGTCCACGCCAAAGTGAGCGTTTGCTTTCGCTCATGGCATAAACGTCTACCCCGCCGACTATCACTTTGCCGGTTGTGGGGTGGTCTATGCCGGTGAGCATATTGAGGAGAGTTGATTTTCCGCTTCCCGATTTTCCGATGAGTGCTACGAATTCGCCTTGTTGTACAGAAAGGTTGATGCCGCGCAAGGCGGTGAACTCGCCCGCCGCGTTGGAGAAGGTTTTAACGATGCTTTGCATTTCTACAAACGAATTTTCACTAGGGCTATCCTGTTTGGGATAGGTGCGTTCGATCATTTTGTCCCCTCCCCGTTAATGAGTTCCCCGTCTCTAATTTCTACATGACGTGAGAATCTGGGAATCAATCCTTTGTCATGCGTGACCATAACGATGGTGCGACCCGATTGTACGAGCTGTTCGAAAAGCTGGAAGATGTGGTCGGCAGTGACGGAATCGAGACTGCCTGTAGGCTCGTCCGCGACGATGAGGGCGGGATCGTTCGCAAGGGCGCGTGCGATGGCGACCCGTTGCTTTTGCCCGCCTGAAATGAGGTCGGGGGTCTTTTTTGCATGGTCGCCAAGTTCCACCATGTCGAGCAATTCGAGGGCACGTTTGCGGCTTTTAGTGGGATGATAGAGTCCGCTCATATCCATTGGCATCATCACATTTTGGATGAGGTTGAGCATGGGGAGGAGTTGAAAAGATTGGTAGATAACGCCCATCGTGCGCCCACGCCAGAGAGCGAGTTCGTTTTCGGTCATTTTGTTTAGAGAGATGCTTTCACCGTTGGCGTGAACAAGAATTTCTCCGCTGGTGAGTTGGTCTACGCCTGTGAACATATTGAGCAGGGTAGATTTACCAGCACCGGATTTGCCGATAATGCCAAGAAATTCGCCGCGATCAATGCTAAGGTTAATTCCCTTAAGCGCGGGAAATATACCGGCTTCGGTAGTGTAGTTTTTAACTACGTTATTGAGTTCGATTAGAGGTAGATTAGTCACAGATTATTTAAGGTTTTTTGCTGATTGACTGACAAAACTAATTTCAAGGCGTTTTTTACCATAGCCCCACAAACACATGTGGGGTGCTACGCGAAGTTCACAGAGACCACAAAGTTTTTTCTCATGTTTTTAAAGATTCTCTGTGTTCTCAGCGTGCTCCGTGGTGAGATTTTTAAGGTTTGTCAGTCACCCAGTTTTTTGTAAAAAGTATTACGCATTAGGCACTTGTCATTGCCAACCAAGTCGGCTCA
>CAZERH010000179.1:0-4814 GCA_964515535.1 uncultured Anaerolineaceae bacterium | reverse complement strand
ATTTTGCATGAACAAATTCTAATTTAACCGATGCGCGGTTGAAACCTTTCGGGTTTAATTACGCTTCCTCGCAATTTCAATCACTTGCTCGATAATTTCGTCCAATTCGATATTGCTAAAGCGAATTTCCTGCCCATCTTCGATGGTGTAGAGATAATCTTCTATCGCGTTACGCATGGTGTTTTTTACATCGGGGTTATTTTCCCAATCGCGGATTTTATGAGATTCAATCAGGTTCTCCACGCGCTCTGCAATTTCTGCCAGCGCATCTTTGGTGAGACGACCATCTTTCAGCGTTTCGCTGATGATTCCATAATAAGCCGGAGCATCGCGTAATTGTCGCAGGCGTTGCGGAATGTCGTAGCGCACGCCACCACCCTCTTCTTCTCGCAGGGATTTGGCTTTTTGGAGAGCTTCAAGTTCGTCCATGCGTCCTGCCATAATTTCTTTGAGCGTTTCTTCGATGAGTTCGGAGAAATTGCGATAATAAACGGGATCGGTCTCCATATTTTCCAGGGCGGTGCGTTTGAGATGGTTGAGAATTGCTTCGGCACGCGCACGCGGGGAAGAAAGCCCCTCGACCAATTCGTCAAATTCTTCGGGATTGAAGATTTCCACTTCAGCGGTGAGTTGTTTTACGCCCTCCGCGCCGATATGGGTATCCAGCAATTTGCGGATTTTCTGTTCGTAGTCGCGGAAATTAATCGTTTCGGCATAGCGTAATTTGACGGACATCCGCAAGTTGTGGAAGAATTTTAGGTCGCTCTTATATTTTCTAATACGCTTTTCGGGGGTGGTCTCGTAAAAAGCGGTACTGCTCAAGGCAACTTTTAGAGTACGCGCAAAGGTGGTTAGGGCATCGTAGAAGGTTTGACGAATATCTTCCGGCGCAAGGAAACGCTCCATCGCTTCGTTATCCTCGGTGTTGACCTCGCGGAAGACCGCCCAAAGGTCGGAATGGTGCTGAGGCAATTTCTCGATTTCAGCCGAGACATCCTGTATCGTTCCGGCAATATCTTCGGTGTCGAAATCTGCCAGCGCATCGTAGGTTTCTATGGCTTCGTTTAGTTCGCCCAAGATGCCGCGATAATCAATCACATAGCCGAATTCTTTGCCTTCAAAGAGACGATTGACGCGGGCGATGGCTTGTAAGATGCCATGTTCTTTGAGGGGTTTATCCACATAGAGGACGGTGTTGCGCGGTTCATCAAAACCGACCAATAATTTATCCACCACAATCAGCAAATCCACGCCATCGGCACGCGAGAAATCCGCCAGCACTTCGCGGTTATAGGCTTCTTCAGTGCCGAAGCGTTCCATCATTTCTTCCCAATAGGCTTGGACTTCGGGCTGGTTTTTCTTGCGTGCGTCTTCGTGTCCTTCGCGCGTATCGGGCGGGGAGATGACCACGAAAGAAGTCAGCAAACCACATTCGTCTATATATTTCTTATAGCGCAGGGCTACAGCTTTGCTGGATGTAGCAAGCTGGGCTTTAAAACCTGATTTGTGGTCTTTGAAGTGTCGGGTGAAATGCTCCGAAAGGTTATAAGCAATCTCTTGAATGCGGCGTTCGCTATCGCTAACCACATCTACGCGGCTCATTTTACGTTTTAGGTCAGCTTTTTGCTCATCGTTCAGGTCTGCGGTGTGACGGTCAAACCAGCGATCCAGTTGGGCCTGATTGGGTTCGAGTTCAACCATCCGCCCTTCGTAGAGAAGTGGGACAACCGCACCGTCTTCTACGGCTTGGCGCATGGCGTATTTGTGAATAAAACTGCCGAATTTGCGCGCCGTGTTTTTCTCCCCTTTGGTGAGGGGCGTGCCGGTAAAGCCGATATAGCAAGCCCGCGTGAAAACTTGGCGCATTTTGCTGTGGGTACTGCCATATTGCCCGCGATGACTCTCATCTACGAGAACGAAGACATTGGTATTCTCGTCTTTGATTTTTTCATCGGCAACGCTTTCGAGTTTATTGATGACCGTGGCGATGATTTCGACTTTATCCGATTGCACCAAACGAATTAAATCCGCACCCGATTTTGCTTGTACAACCGGATAGCCGCAATGGGCGAAGGTTTTGTAGATTTGACGGTCTAAGTTGATGCGGTCGGTAACGAGTACCACGCGCGGGTTGCGGATATTGGGATGCAACGCCAGAGCTTTGGCGAGCATGACCATCGTGAGCGATTTGCCTGAGCCGGTGGTATGCCAGATGACGCCGCCGGTGCGCTCGCCTTGCGCGTTTAATCCGGAGACGCGATCCAAAGTTGCTCGAACGGCAAAATACTGTTGGTAGCGGGCAATTTTCTTGATTCCCTTATCGAAAACGAGATATTGATAGGTCAGCTCCAAAAGCCGTTTGGGGGCAAGCAAGCTGAATAAGGCGCGATCCTGTTCCGTTGGTAAACGCTCCCCACGTCCTTCAAATTCGCGGCGCGCCCAACGCGCATCCTTCCGCCAGTCATAAAAATCCGCTTCAAGTTCTGCGGGGAGGGGCGTGTTAATCAGTTTCTGCGTTTCAATTTCGTGCGCTTCGGGGTCTTTTTCTCGCCAAACCGACCAGAATTTTTTATCAGTTTCGGTGGTAGCGTAATAGGCATGATTGACGCTGAGAGCCAGCAGTATTTGAGAATAAGCAAAAAGATGCCGAATCTCCCCCTTTTTTTGATTGCCCAACATTTGGCTAACAGCCTGTTCGTAAGGTAGCCCTCCATCTTTTGTTTTCAGGTCGGGACGTTTATTTTCGATGACCACAAAGGGGATGCCGTTTACAAAACAAACGATGTCGGGGCGGCGTGTTTTATGCGAGCCTTCTCTTTCGACTACGAATTCTTCGGTGATGTGATAGATGTTATTTTCGGGATGATTCCAATCGATATAGTGCAGGTCATACGCCCGCGTATCGCCCGCCACTGTTTGATTGTAGGAGAAGCCCAGTGTGAGCAGTTCGTAGATTTGCTCATTCGTACGCACCAAGCCATCGTTGAGGTGAATATCTGTGATTCTGCGGATGGCTTCGCCGATTGCGCTCTTGTCAAAGGCATATTGCTGGCTTTTATATTGGTACGCGTTTTGGCTTGATAGCCAACCCTCAAGAACGCCTGTGAGAATCACGTTGCGCTCGCTCCCGCCGCGCAGTGCTAAAGCCTGTGCAGGCGTGAGGTATTCGTAGCCAAGCGCAATCAGTTCTTGCGCCGCCGGGATTTGGGAGATGAGTTCTTCGCGGTATGATGACATAATTTGAGACCCGAAAGGTTTTATTAGACTGCGTTTTTTATAAGATGCTTTTGAAAGCAAGGATTCCGATTTAACCATTACCCGAGTGAAACCTTTCGGGTCTTATGTGACGATTTTTTAAAAGGATACTTTTGAAAGCGTGGATTTCAATTTAATTATTACCCGAATGAAATCTTTCGGGTCTTATCAACCAAATCCCGCCAACTGACGAAGGAGCCGAAGCCGGTTTGCAGGCTGGTATCGCCGCCGTAGACCACGTAGCCGTAATCGGCGGGCATATCGGCGAGTTTGCGCCAGTATTTGAGATTGGCAAAGTAGCTTTTGTCGATGGTTTTGCCCGCTTTGATTTCTATCGGGAATGCCTTTTCACCCTCTACGAGCAGGCAATCGATCTCTTTGCCTTGGCTGTCTTGCCAGAAATAGGCATTGGGTGCTGTGCCGCGATGGAAGCGGGCTTTGATGAATTCATTGATGACTAGGTTTTCAAAAAGCGCGCCTTTCATATAGTGCAAGCCGACTTGGGATTCATCACGGATGCCGAGCAGAGAACAGGCGACTCCGGTGTCGTAGAAGTAGAGTTTCGGCGATTTGACGAGGCGTTTGTTGAAGTTACGGTGATAGGGTTGCAGACGGTAGACGATGTAGGAGCTTTCGAGGATGGAGAGCCAGGCTTTGGCAGTGTTGGGACTGATGCCTGCATCACTGGCGAGACGGGCGTAGTTGAGCAGTTGTCCCGTACGACCGGCACAAAGTTGAATGAAACGGATAAAACTGTTGACGTCACCGATATTTTTCATCAGGCGGACGTCTTTTTCAACATAGGTTTGGATGTAGGCGGGGTAGAAATCGGTGGGGGCGAGGTCGCGGTCGTAGATGCGCGGGTATTGTCCACCAAAGATGAGGCTTTCGTAGCGTTCAACGGGCGGGATGTTGGGGGTCAGTTCGGCGATGGAAAAGGGGAGCAGGTGCAGGATCGCGGTGCGTCCCGCTAGAGTCTGGCTGATTTTTTCCATCAGGAGGAAGTTGGATGAGCCGGTCAGGATGAATTGAATGTTTCTATCCGCGTCCACCAGACTTTGGATGTAGGAAAAGAGTTCGGGGGCGTGCTGGATTTCATCGAGAATCGCACCGGTGGGGTAATTAGAGAGGAAGCCGCGCGGGTCGGTCAGGGCGATTTGGCGAATGTCGGGTTCTTCGAGGGAGACGTAGGGCAGTTGCGGAAAGGCGGCTTTGACGAGGATGGTTTTGCCCGATTGACGCGGACCGGTGAGGGTGATGACCTGAAATTTTTGAGCGAGTTCCAGGAGTTTTGGCTGCAGGGTTCTTTTGAACATGCGTTTTGCCTTTTAGATAGAGAGAATCCGTATCCCCATCATAGCATTTTTCTTGTAAATATGCAATTGCGTTGCGGATTTGCAGACAGACCCGAAAGGTTTCAAACGCGCGCTGGTTAGACCAGAATCTATGCCTTCAAAAATATCTTATCCAAAAATCGCCACGATGAAACCTTTCGGGTCTTAATATCAATCAAACTCCTCATCCATCTCGGCAGGTTGATATTCTTCGTGGTATTTCAC
>CAZERH010000178.1:0-4820 GCA_964515535.1 uncultured Anaerolineaceae bacterium | reverse complement strand
GCTGTGAATCGGGGCGTTTTTCTTTTTTTAAGACTTTAGATCTGAATTACCTAAAGTCTCTATCGGAGGTGCAAGATGTTAGATATTCGCTTAATTCGTGAAAACCCTGAAATAGTGCGCGAGGCGTTGAGAAAACGTCAAGCTGATGACGCGGTGGTCGATTCCATTGCGGTATTAGATGAACGTCGTCGCGAGATTCTGAAAGAAGTAGAAAAACTCAAAGCCGAGCGAAATGCCGTTTCGAAAGAAATCGGGCGAATGAAAGATGCCGAATCTCGGCAGGAAAAAATCTCAGCGATGCGCGCGGTTGGGGATAAAATCAAAACTCTTGATGATGATCTGCGCAATGTTGACACAGAACTAAACTCCACAATGGCAACCCTGCCCAATATCCCGAGCGACGCGACCCCTTATGGCGTAGACGAGAGTGAGAATGTCGTCCTCAAGACAGTTGGTGAAATCCCGGCGTTTGATTTTGACCCCAAACCACACTGGGATTTGGGACCAGCCCTCGATATTATAGATTTTGAGCGCGGCGTAAAGATGACTGGTTCCCGTTTTTATGTATTAAGCGGAGCAGGCGCGCGTTTGCAACGCGCGCTGATTGCCTATATGCTCGATTTACATATTAAACAGGGATATACAGAAAAATATACTCCTTTTATGGTCAAAACAGAGACCGTTTATGGCGCGGGGCAACTCCCTAAATTTGCGGATAATCTCTATAAAGACCACGAAGAAGATTTATATATGGTGCCAACAGCCGAAGTTCCGCTAACAGGCTACCACATGGACGAGATTTTTGAAGAAGCTGATTTGCCCAAAAACTACACAGCCTATACCCCCTGTTTTCGGCGTGAAAAAATGAGCGCGGGACGAGACGTGCGCGGCATCAAACGCGGGCATCAATTTGACAAGGTTGAGATGTATATGTTTGTCAAACCCGAAGATTCGGATGCGGCATTTGAAAAAATGATGGCGGACGCGGAAGAGACTGTTGCTCTGCTGGGACTTCCTTACCGCATCCTTCAGCTCTGTACCGGCGACTTGGGCTTCGGTGCGACCATCACCTACGATATCGAAGTCTGGTCAGCGGGATGTAACGAATGGCTAGAGGTTTCATCCGTTTCAAATGTAAAAGATTTTCAGGCGCGCCGCGCTAATATCCGCTATCGCCCCGAAGAGGGGAAGCGAAATAAATTTGTACACACCTTAAATGGCTCAGGGATGGGTCTACCGCGTGTTATGATTGCCATCATGGAAAATTATCAGCAAGAAGACGGCTCAATTATTATCCCTGAAATTTTACGTCCATGGATGGGCGGAATTGAGATTATTAAGGCAGAGTAAAATCTGAAACTTAGATGCGGATATTGCGTAATGAATTTTCGTTACGCAATATGAAGCAGGAGAAATACATGTTTTCTTGGGTAGAAACGGCTGTCATAATTATCACCCCTATCATCATGCTATTCGGGCTTTTTGGTTTGATTATGCCTGTTTTTCCCGGCTTGATCATCATCTGGATTGCCGCATTGGGCTTTGGCATCTTTAGCGGATTCGGTACAGTGGGATGGGTCGTTTTTGGTATTATGACTCTGCTAATGCTGATAGGAAATACATTAGATGGCATTCTTATGGCAAAGAAAGCCCTCGATTTCGGTGCGGCAAAATCATCGCTGGTTCTCGCCGCAATCACAAGTGTTGTCGTTAGCCTTATATTCTCCCCTCTAGCGGGATTGATCGCCGCACCAACCGTCCTTTATCTCTCAGAAAAAAAACAGGGGCATACCTCCGAAGAAGCAAAAGAAATCACGAAAGGTCTTATGGTAGGGTGGGGCTGGGCGTTTCTCTTACGCTTCTTTCTCGGGATGGCGATGATAGCTCTTTGGGCAATTTGGGCATTCTAATAAATCATGCCTCTATTGGTTTATGTCCAAGTGTACTAACATAGAAAAAGCCCCTAAGGGTTATGAAGAAAACCTTTAGGGGCTTTTAGGTGAAAAGAAAAACGCTACGCAGGCTCTTCTCTTGTTAGATAACTCTCAATCATAAAGAGGTTTTTATCACCCACGCGCTTGACCACATCAAGTAAAGTTTCCATGCTGGCAACTTCTTCAATTTGTTCGGTTACAAACCATTGCAAAAAGGCTTGCGCGGCATAATCACGTTCTTCCATCGCCACATCCATCAAAGCATAAATTTGCTTTGTGACATCGTTTTCCCAGTCCAAAGACATCTGGAAACTGGCGGCGGTATCGGTGATTTCGTATACAGGAGCTTCAATTGCGGGAATAACCACTTCTGCGCCTACATCAAGCAAATAATGCAAAAACTTCATCGCATGTTCTTGCTCTTCTGTGGCTTGTGCGTAGAAAAACTTGGCAAATTTGGGTAAAGAGCGGGCATCAAAATACGCCGCAATTTGCATATATTGCATCGAAGCACCCATCTCGTTCCCAAATTGCTCATTCATCATTTTGGCTAACTTTTCACTAATTCTCATTTTTTCTTCCTTTTTGTAGAGCGATATTTTCATCGCTTTTTTGGGGGATTAAGTAGACATCTGAGGCTATTCTAACATCTGCTCATTAACCTTTTATTGGAGTTTCTCAAGCAGCTCCTGCGCAACCGAACTTGGGTCAGCTTGCTCCTGAATAACGGACATAGTTGCCGACCGAAACATCTCCCCCAACACATCCACGGTCTCTTTCGATGGAATTGGTTGTGCGGCAAGACTTAACTCATGCAAGAGAATCTCGTCTTCGTTTAGAGCGGTAGGGCGCGGGGGCAACATCTCTAACGCAGTTACCCACTCAGCAAGAAAATCGCTTTGGGACAGGTATTCTGCTAACTCAACGGCGGCAGGCTGACGTTCAGGGTCGCTCCCCGCCAGCGTCCACAGCCACGCATCGGCTAGGGAACACGCATCTCCCTCCGGGTTCGGTATAGAGACGAAAATTGCGCCATCTGGCGGTTCATCCAAAAAATCTGAACTCCATAAGACAGCGGGCGTTTCGAGAATTTCGTTTGCATTTTGATAATCTGCTGATTTTGGGGAGATATTTTCACTTTGATAAAAACTGAACAAATTAGTGAGACTTTCTTCTTCGATATTTTCCTCATCGTAAAGGCAAAAACTGAATGCCGAGTTGGGGTCATTGGCGGCAAAGGTGAGTTCCAGTTTTTCGAGCACGGGGAGGGGAAAATCTTCGCTGGGGATATAGCGCAACCCAAGCAGGTTGGATGCGAAAGGCAATCCGTAAACCGAGTTTTGGATGTGAGCAAGCGGGCGGGCGTAGGGGAACCAATCGGGATCATCCAGCACATCGGTTAGTCCCTCAATGGGATGCAAAATACCTGCTTGTGCCGCGCTTTCAAGATCGGTGCGAGGCAGAGCAACGAGATCGGGCATGGCTAAAGGCGCGGCTTGATTTGTAGCGATGAGAGAATTGAGCAGGCTGGCTTCTCCCTCTTCTGCCTTAATACGGGTTTCAAGAATAAGATCGGGGCGGCGTTTCTGGAAACTCTCAAGACGAGCGCGAAGAAGCGCGGCGGATTCGGTTTCTGCATTAGGATTAAATTGCGGGGGCAACCAGACGCGCAGAGTTTTTTGGGCGTTATCTTCTGTGGGGGTGATTTCTTCTGCTTTTTGCGTAGGGGAATTTTTTATAACTTCTATTGCCGGTGTTGCTGGGGGTGTGTTTTCGGCAGGAAGATTGGTGCAAGCTGTGAGGGCAATAAATATAATGGGAATTAATACTTTTTTACCACAAAGCACACAAAGGGATACAAAGTTTTTGCTTTTTTTTCTTCGTGCGCCTTCGTGTGCTTCGTGGTTGAACATTTTTTTCATTAAATCTCTATCTTTTTCTCAAGAAATTTCGTCAATAATTTCACAGCGTTTTGTACATCGCCGTAATCCACCATCTCGGAGGGCGAGTGGACGTAGCGACAGGGAATCGAAAGGGTCATCACCGGCACGCCCGCGTGGGTGAGTTGGATGGCGCGCGCGTCCGTTCCGCCCATTGTCGCGACTTCGCGCTGGTAGGGGATTTTGTTTTTCTTGGCGGTTTTGATGAATAGCTCAATGACACGCGGATCGCCAAGACTGCCGGCATCTTTGAATTTGAAAGTTGGTCCTTTGCCTAAGAAAACGGTTTCGGTATCAATCTCCGGGACATCATCTGCCCCGGTGACATCAAGTGCAATCCCAATATCGGGATTTACGCCATAAGCGGAGGTGGTCGCACCGCGCACACCGACTTCTTCTTGAACGGTGAAGACGAAATAAACTTCGTGCGGGGTCCTTTTGAGTTTGCGAAGGGTCTCAATCAAAACCGCCACGCCGATTCGATCATCCATAGATTTGGCGACGAGCCTTTTGCCTAAATCTAAAAATAGACGGTCAAATCCCGCCACGTCACCGATTTGGACGGGGCTGTTTTTTGGACCGGTTGCGCCGGTATCAATATACATTTTATTATTCATCACCAGCTTTACGGGACGTTTAAGAAAATGCGCACCGATGACTCCCGAAGTCCCGTTGACAAATTGGATGCGTGAGCCAATCAGCGTATGCGGAAAAACGCCACCCAAAGAACTGAAACGGGCGAATCCCTTTTCGTCCACATGATTGACCATAATCCCGATTTCATCCATGTGTGCGGCGAGCATAATTTTTTTTCCGCCCGAACCTTTGCGGGCGATTAAGTTGCCAAGCGCATCCACGCGGATTTCATCAGCGAAGTCTTTGATTTCTTCGATGATGACCTCGCGGATGGCGTTCTCGTATCCTGAGGGGCTAAATGTTTCGGTCA
>CAZERH010000177.1:0-4834 GCA_964515535.1 uncultured Anaerolineaceae bacterium | reverse complement strand
CCTACGCCCGATTTTGCGCCACCTACCCCAATTCCGCCACAGATAAGTTCAAAGAGCATGGCGATAATTTTGGTGAGCGAGGGACAATTTCTTAATGCGCACCTCGACCCAAATAAAGCGAGCGCAATCGTAGCGACCATCCCCGCCAACACGGTAGAAATCCCGCGCACGGGTGAAGAAAAATTTGACGGTGAGGTGCTCTGGGCTAAAATTCAAGCGTCCACAGGAGAGGCAAGTTGGGTAGACGCGCGTTACCTCACGGAATATATTCCACCCGCAGATTTTTGTCTAGATTCGCGCATCTCCTTTTTGCTAGAGGATTTCAAAATCGCCCTTAAAAATGAAGACGGTGAACTTTTTGCCTCGTTGGTTAGCCCCGCGCATGGGCTTGATTTTCGTTATTATCGATATGGAACGCTCGCGAATTACACGCCCGAAGAAGCGGCGTGGGTGTTCCAAAGCGATTATGCGGTAAATTGGGGAAATGAGCCAGGAAGCGGATTTGAAAAAATCGGCACTTTTAGCGAAATCCCCCTGCCGATGCTTTTAGAAGTTTTTGACACCAATTATGAACTATATTGCAACGATGCCGGTGTAGCAGAAAATTTTGCACCTGAACCTTGGATTTACGAGTATGCGAATATCAATTTTTATCAGGTTTTAAAGCCCGGTACCGAGCAATACGACAGCATGGATTGGCGGTCTTGGTTAGTGGGCATAGAATATGTAAAAAACGAGCCCTATCTTTTTGCCCTCATCCATTTTGAGTGGGAACCGTAGCTATTTCATCAACTGCACACTTAGTTTATAGGAAATATATTTCGGTGCAGTGCCCTTTGTAGCGGGAAAAAAATGCAAAGAATAGGGCGCGCCTACGTATAAATATAACTGTAGTTGATGACGCGCAAAATCCAAACTGTCCCATTTTTGCAAAACGACGCCGTTTTGCACCAACTCTAAACTCAATTTCCCACTTCCCGTGCTATCCACAACAACCGAAACTATTTTCTCTTGCCCCGCATCTCCCGCCAACGAAAATTGCACCCAATCATCGCCATCTCCTTCGGGCGCAGAAAGGTCGCTACCATATTCAAAATATAGGACAGAGATTTCAGAAAGCGTGATGTTGATGGCGGGATTCTGCGCGGAATCATCGTTATCTAGCGCAACCTCTAAAACAGACGTGGGCGCAGATGTAGCGACCGATTCCCCCGCGTTTGGACTTGCCTCCGTTATGGAGACTTGAGGTGCATCTGTCGCTTCTGTACTGATAACCGGCACTCCGTCAGCATCTTCCACCTGTACAAATTTGGTAGCTATCCAACCTTTTCCATTTGGGCTTTCGGGAAAAAGAATCAACCACCAATTAGCGGAGGGATCTGTCCCAACAATTTCTACTTTAGCAAAAATTTCAACCATCCCCACCTGCTCACCTCCCTCAGAGGGTGCGCTCCGCACATTAACTTGTGCGGTCGTTTGTCCCTCAACCGGCGGTTTTGGCGTGGCAGAGGGCGCAATTGGCAAAGTCGGTGAAGCTTGAGGTGTTTGTGTGGCGGGTAAAGTGGCTGTAATAAAAGCCGGTGGGGTGGATGATGGAATTACGGTTGCCGTGGCAGGTAGACTCACCTTTGCCTGACAAGCTGTGTTTATAAAAAGGAATAACAGGAGCAAAAAGCGGATGTTTTTTTTCATGCACCTATTGTACCTAAAAAAACAGCATGGGGGAAATTGACAAAACAACCTTATCATATATAATCCTTATTGCAAAAAGTTGCAATAAGGATTTTTTATGAGCTGTGAAGTCGATTTTTCAAAAAAACTCAGCGAACGCGGATTCCGAATCACCCCACAAAGACAGGAAATTTTGCATATTCTGCTTCACGCGGGCAAACACCTCACCCCAGCCGAGATTTTTGAAGAAGCCCACCAAAAATTACCTAACCTCACCGAACCAACGGTTTATCGCACCCTAGAATTTTTGGCAGAAATCGGTTTGGCACAAGAAGCCTATAGCGATAAAAGCAAATCGGCTTATGAGATTAGCGACTACACACACCACCACTTGATTTGTCGTAAATGTGGTCACGAGATTGAAATTTCACACACTAAACTTAATTCTCTTTGTGAAAATTTAGAAACTGAAACCGGTTTTCAACTCATGCAAAATCATCTCAGTTTTTTTGGAATCTGCCCTGCCTGCCAAGAGGTTTGATTTTTTACCACGAAATTTTTTCCTTAAAGGAGTAAATCATGCACTTTTCCCACACCCCACTCCACATTCCGGATGGATTTTTGAGCGTTGCGGTTTCGCTTCTCTTTTGGGCAATTACAATAGCGGTTTTATCTCTTGCCATAAAACGCACCGAAAAATTAGACGAAAAAGCAGTTCCTCTGATGGGCATTATGGCGGCGTTCGTCTTTGCCGCGCAAATGATTAATTTCCCCATTGCGGGCGGGACATCGGGACATCTGCTTGGGGGCGCGTTAGCGGCGATTGTTCTCGGTCCCTGGGCGGGGATGCTGGTAATGACCGCCGTGGTCGGCGTGCAAGGATTGCTCTTGCAAGACGGCGGTTTATTAGTGATGGGCGCAAATATCTTTAATATGGGCTTGCTTACCGCAACAATCGGCTTTGGACTTTATCAATTAGGAGATAAGAAAAACCGCACCCTCAAACTCACTCTAGCGGGCATTGCGGCATGGCTTTCGGTGATGGCGGGTGCGCTCTCTGCCTCGCTCCAACTTTGGTTGAGCGGCACAGCGCGTCTTGACATCGTTTTACCGGCAATGTTGGGCGTTCACGCTCTGATTGGTGTCGGCGAGACGCTGATTACGGTTGGCGCACTCGCGTTTATCTTCAAAACTCGCCCCGATTTGCTGAATCAAGCCGAAGGTTCCGCGCGTAGCGGGAAAGGTTGGATATGGGGCGGCGTGGCGATATCCCTCTTCGTCCTCATTTTGTCTCCCCTCGCATCATCCAACCCCGATGGTTTAGAGCGTGTAGCTGAAAATATGGGCTTTTTGAGCCAAAGCGTAGATGCGCCTTACACCATCTTGCCCGATTACACCCTGCCATTTTTAGGCGAAGGCGCGTTCTCGACCATTCTTGCCGGAACAATTGGGGCTTTGGTTGTGGCGGGTATAGTTTTTACGATTGCAAAACTGAAATACAAACGGGAAGCGTAGCACAGCCTAACCCCATGCACGCCAATATCTTCGACCGTTACCAAAACAAAGCCAGCCCGCTCCACCACCTTTCACCGATAGTAAAAGTGGTTGTTGCGGTTCTGTTCATTTTCTCGAATGCGCTCCTGCCCGATGGGGCATGGCTTAGTTTTGTGATTTCTTGGGGAATAATTTTGATATTCAATTTGCTTGCTAAGCTGAAATGGTATTACACGCTCAAACTTTCGGTAATTGCTTTGCCTTTTGCGCTGGCGGCAATTACCGCGCTGTTTTCCTTGCCGGGCAAAACGCTCGCCATTTGGCAAATCGGTTCACTCGAACTGATTCTCACAGACGCGGGGCTACTCCGTTTTTTGAGCATTCTCACCCGTTCGTGGCTTTCGGTGCAGATTGCCATTTTGCTAGTCGCCACGACCCAATTCCCCGATTTAATTCACGCCCTCGAACATTTGCGCCTCCCAAAAATGCTCGTAACCATCATCGCTTTTCTCTATCGTTATATGTCTGTGCTAAGTGATGAAGTTCTGCGTTTGATGCGCGCCCGCCAAGCTCGCAGTGCCATTTTGCCCAAGCAAAAAGGTGGCGGGAGCCTGCTCTGGCGCGCCCGTACAGCAGGGAATATGGTCGGACAACTTTTTTTGCGAAGTTACGAACGCTCTGACCGTATTTATTACGCCATGCTCTCGCGCGGTTATAGCGGTCATCTGCGCACGCTCAACCCACACAACCTACAAGCCCGCGATTGGTTTTTTATTGCGATTTCCTTCTTTTTTATCGCATTATTGCAATTATTTGCTCGCCTATCATAAATTATGCCCATCACCCACAGCCTCCCCCCTAAACTGCCAAATTTGGCAGAAAACAGCACCGTCATCTCCATCAAAAATCTGGATTTTTCCTATCCCGATGGATTCCCCGCCCTCAAAAACATCTCGCTCTCCATCCAAGAAGGAGAGAAAATCGCGTTGGTGGGACCCAACGGAGCGGGAAAATCTACGCTCATGTTGCACTTGAATGGGATATTAAGCGGACGCGGCGAACTTGAAGTGGGCTTGCTTCCGTTAAACAAGCAGAATCTGCCCGTCATCCGCGCCCTGGTTGGATTGGTCTTCCAAAATCCCGATGATCAGCTTTTCTCCCCCACCGTCTTTGAAGATGTGGCTTTTGGACCCCTTCACATGGGCTTACCCGAAGACGAAGTCCACACCCGCGTCGAAGAAGCCCTCACCCAAGTAGATATGCGCGGGTTTGGCGGATGTCTTTCTCATCACCTCAGCGCGGGGCAAAAAAAACGAATTGCCATCGCCACCGTCCTCTCTATGCACCCGCAAATCCTTGTGCTAGACGAACCCTCCGCCGGTTTAGACCCGCGTGCGCGGCGCGGACTAATCCATTTGCTCAGAGATTTGCCTCTCACCATGCTCGTCTCCACGCACGACCTCCGCATGGCAAAAGAACTCTTCCCCCGCATGGTCATTATGGACGAAGGTGAAATTGTGGCAGATGCGGAAACAGAATTTTTATTAAAAGATGAGGCGTTATTGGAAAAGCATGGATTAGCGGGGATATAAGTACTCAAGCAAAAGAAATTTGGCAAAACGTAGCGCGACATTTATGTCGCCTGCCCCTGAAAAGCGACATAAATGTC
>CAZERH010000176.1:2974-4846 GCA_964515535.1 uncultured Anaerolineaceae bacterium | reverse complement strand
TCGGTTCTTCGCAACGATTGCAACGCAGTGTTGTTTCTGTTTGAGGGTGATTTTTACAGTAAAGGGTCATATTGAGATTTTGGAGTTACCTACTCGGATTTTGGTTCATGTGCACTCTTAAGTTGCGATAAAAATAACCTAAGTCGCCAAAGCGAATAAATTTAGCTGAGTATTCTGCCGAGCAAACATCTACGCGGTCACCGGCATCAAGCCCAATGGGGCTTTGACCGTCTACGCTGAGAACGGCATTGTCGCTATGCACGGTGATATTAACGGAAGAGCCTTCTGAGAGAACAACGGCACGATCAATGGAAAGGTGCGGCGCAATTGGCACAATTAAGATATTTCGTAATTCCGGCGGCAAAATAGGACCGCCCGCCGCGAGGGCATAGGCGGTAGAACCGGTTGCGGTAGAGGCGAGCAAGCCATCGGCTACATAGGTGGTCAGTTCCAGTCCGTCCACGCTGGCAGAAATATGAACGGGGTTAAGATATTGCCCTCGGCTCACAACAACTTCGTTTAGTGCGTGCCAAGAACCTTGCTTCTCTCCCGCTCTAAAGAGTTCTGCCAAAATCATCAAGCGGTTTTCAATCCAAAAATCACCTGCTAATAGTTTTTCTAATTCTTTTTGCCAACCATCGCGTTCTACCTGAATCAGAAAGCCGAGATTCCCCATATTGATTCCCAAAATTGGCACGCCGCTAGGGGCGCACAAATGACCGGCGCGAAGCATTGTGCCATCTCCACCAACAGAAATTAATAAGTCAAATTCACCCTCTTTGAGACGTTGTCGCAAAGCTTCATCGTTAAGCGTGCCGATAGGCGCATCAATTCCCTTCTCTTTAAGAAAATCTACAATTGCCTGCGCCTCACTTAAAGCATCAGGAAATCTCGGGTGAATAGTAACGACTATTTTTGAAGGGATGAATGAAGAGGACATAATACGTCTATTATACTGGAATCACGCGAGTCTTTGGTCGCAGATTTTTCTGTAGCCACATCCTCGACAACGCGCAGGCGAGCTATGCGAACACATCACATTTTTGCGTCGCTCGTCATGTCTCATTTCAGCCAAAATATCCAGCAACGCGCTTTCCAACGCGGGCGTGTAATCAACCGCAAAATCTCGATTTTTATAGTGAATAATGCCATAAGGCGGACGTTTCCCCATTGTTTTATGCACCAAATAGCAATAGGATGCCAATTGATAGATATGGGAATCGTAGGGAGAATCCGGCGTACGTCCCGATTTAACTTCAACAGGGATAATTTGCCCGTGACGCTCCACAAGATAATCCGGCTTGCCGGTAAGACGCGCTGAGGCATCGTATAGCGGTTTTTGCACCCGCCCCCACTCATTCATATCAGAGTAAATGACGCGTCCGCCCGGCAATCCGCTTTGCTTGCGCTGTCTATTCGACAGCCAGAAGAGGATAATAGCGATGATAAGGAGGATGAGGGAAAGATAGAGCATTGTTTTTTTAAGGCAAGAGGTAAACGATTTTCAACATTCAAACCGTTCAATTTGCAAACTCAAAGAATCTGAGCGGTGCAGTAGGAGACCATCATCACCAGAGCGGTGAGTAAAATAATAATTGCGAGTGTGCGCGTTAATCCCGCCGCAATGACACCACGTCCATGCTTTTCGTGCATTTTTGTGCCGGTTTTCATTTCAGCTTGGTTTTCAGACTTCTCACCTTTTTTTGCGTACCACCAAGCACGATGACAATAAAGATAAGAGCCAATTTCAGAAGAGCGAATTATTTTCATAGCACATTTATTCTAACAGGTTTTGGCGCGTGATGTTCGTTTTGTGGTTGCTCAAAATAAAATGAGAGGGTTTTCGCGCAGACAGGCGCGCATCTACTTTGA
>CAZERH010000176.1:0-2874 GCA_964515535.1 uncultured Anaerolineaceae bacterium | reverse complement strand
TTATAAACTTGACCGGGTTTTAACTCTTCGGTAAATGCGTAAGCTGTGCCAAATTGCACCGATGTTTGTTGCCCTTGAAAACTGCTCATCTCCAAAGAAAGTGAGGGGATGCCGACATTCCATTCTACCGAATACTCGTAATCTTTTGTGCGGACCTCTTTTTTCTTGGGGTCAAGTTTCATGCGAATTTGGAAAACTTTTTCTAATCCCGCTTTAGCGAAGATTTCATACCATTGCGCATCTACAATTTTCCACTCGGCAATTAAATCTACGCCTGCGGATGCTCCGTTAATGATTTGATAGGGTGCGGTCGGGCGGTTAAGCTCGAGTAATTTAGTGATGACTTCTTGCGCTGAAAGCGCGGGAACCTTCGTTTTCTTTTTACCGAAGAGTTTCATGAGTAATCTCCTTATTCTCCTTCTCAAAATGAGCAAAAACGATGTTCTCTCTGATTGCGAACTTGAATCAGTGTGCGCTATAACAGTATTTTTTCAAATTCAGTATTTTTGCCACTGCCGAAACAGTCACACCATAAAAGATAACTGGTTTATCTTGAGCCAAAAACCCTGCCATCGTCCCGTTGACTACAGTTGAACCTGTTGCAAAGATTAAATCGCACCACGCAATCGCATCTGTGGTCATTTCAGGGGATTCGATTTTAATACCGGAGATTTTTCTGCCGATATTATCAGGGTCCATATCAACAACTCTAAGCTCATAATGTCTAGCAAGGATTTCAAGAAATCTAGGTTGCTGACCGACCAGTAAAACCTTAGGGTAATTTCCGATAAATTCAGGTAAATGTTTGGCACATTCTTTTGGCTCGGCATCTTTACAGTGAACGGTCTTGTCGCAAAGCTCAAGATACCTAAAAACAGCATTCAATCCGGCGATAAAACTGGCTCTACCTTTATTTGAATTCAAATCAATTCCCAAAAGGTCATCAATCAGATAATCGGCATTTTCAAAGCTATCTGTAAAAGCCTGCCCTTTTGCGCCCTGAAACACAGCTTCAACCATTACCTCTTTACCCTTAATAATGGGATAATCGCTATCTTCAGGATTCCCAATTGCCTCAACTGCAGAAAGGGCTTTGCATCGAACACTTATATTTTTACCGGAGAGATGATGCTCTTCTATCTTCTCTCGTAAAGCTTCTTTTAAATTTTCGTATAAATCCATAATTGACTACCTCGCGCCTGTTCGCCCGAATTGCCGCTCCAGCATTTCTACCGAAAGATGAATCATCGTTGGTCTGCCGTGCGGACAGGTGCGAGGTGATTCGCAATTTTCGAGATCGCGCAGGAGGGATTCTTGCTCGGTGTGCGTGAGCGTTTGTCCGCCCTTGACCGCCATCCGCTTGCAGACCCGCGCCGCGATTTTATCCTCTATATTTTCTTGCAGAGGCGTTTCATCGGCTTCAAAATCTTCGACCAGGACACGGAGCGCACCTGCCGGGTCTGAGCCACTAAAGAGAGTCGGGATGGCGCGGATTTGGAAGGCGTTGGGTCCAAAGCTTTCCACTTCAAAGCCAAATTTTTCTAAAACAGGAAGTTGCTCGTTCAATATCGTGGTCTGTTCGGGGGGAAGTTGCACGATGACCGGTTCCAGCAAATTTTGCGATGAAATACTATTTGCTTCTCGTTGCGCTAAAAGGCGTTCAAATAAAACGCGCTCGTGCGCGGCGTGTTGGTCTATGAGGTAGAGACCATCTGGTCCTTCGGCGATGATATAGACTTGCCCAATTTGCCCGACCAACCGCATTAGGGGGATATTGGGAATGGCACTCTGCTTATCTTCGGGAGAATCTTCTTTTGGGGTCAGCAAGTTTTGGTCACGCGCGTCGCGAGAGAATTTCCACGCCGGGTCGGGTCCGCCCCTCCCCTTTTCACCTCCCCACAAAGCCGGCGGCGCAATCCCCATCTGCGGGACGGGCGTATAGGCTAAAATCGCCTTTCGCACCGAACGCTGAACAAAACTGAATATGCGGCTGGGGTCAGAAAAGCGCACTTCGGCTTTGGCGGGGTGGACGTTCACATCCACATCGGCAGGATCAAGTTCCAAAAAAAGCGCGGCAAGCGGATAACGACCGACCATGAGCAGGGTGTGATAGGCTTTGATAAGCGCGGTGGCGAGAGCAATATCTTGCACCCAACGCCCATTAATAAAAAAGGTGATTTCCCGCCGATTGGAGCGGGTGAGTGAAGTGGGGCTAATGAACCCCGTGAGCCTTAGCTTATCTTCGGCGGCGTTCACTGCCAGCAAATCTTTCGCTACGTCTACACCATATAGAGTGGCGAGAACGGCGCGGCGGTCACCCTTACCGCTGGTTTGCAAGGTACTTTTGCCATTTTGGATAAGTTTGAAGCGCACATCGGGATAAGCGAGCGCGTAGCGAGTTAGAAGGGCATCTATACGGCGGCGTTCGGTGGTATCGGTTTTGAGAAATTTAAGCCGTGCGGGGACATTATAAAAAAGATTTTCAACGCGGACGACTGTGCCGCGCGGTGCTCCAACTTGCTGAGGAGCGGTAGATATTCCCCCTTCAACAAGCATCCGCGTCGCGGTTTCATCATCTTCGGTGCGGGAGGTGAGTGTTAATCGCGCCACCGAGCCAATGGAGGCGAGAGCTTCGCCACGAAATCCGAGTGTGGCAATGCTAAAAAGCTCTTCCACAGAGTGGAGTTTGCTGGTGGCGTGACGTTCTAGTGCGAGCGGTACTTCATCGGCGGCGATCCCCTGACCATCATCAGAAATTTCTATTAATTTACGACCGGCTTCTTCAATGCTGACACTAATTTCTGTCGCACCGGCATCAAGGGCGTTTTCGACCAATTCCTTAACCACAGACGCGGGTCTTTCAACTACTTCGCC
>CAZERH010000175.1:0-4881 GCA_964515535.1 uncultured Anaerolineaceae bacterium | reverse complement strand
GAGCGTTCCGCCGTGTTAGTTCACCCACTTTTAAGTTGATTGCACCGCGCGTATATTCCTCGGGATTCCCTAATCCGTAAATACAAGAAACCGAGGCAACAATGATGACATCTTTCCGCGACATGAGCGAGGTGGTCGCCGAGAGTCGCAATCGCTCAATCTCCTCATTGATGTCGGTCTCTTTTTCGATGAAAAGGTCTTTGCGCGGGACGTAGGCTTCGGGCTGGTAATAATCGTAGTAGGAAACGAAATACTCGACCGCATTTTCGGGGAAAAAGCTCTTGAATTCGGCGTAAAGTTGCGCGGCGAGGGTTTTATTGTGCGCCATAATCAGCGCAGGCATTTGCAGTTCTTGAATAACGGAGGCAATGGTAAATGTTTTTCCTGTGCCGGTTGCGCCGAGCAAAACTTGATGCTGTTTTTTCTCGCGCACGCCTTGAACGAGTTGTGCGATGGCGGTCGGCTGGTCACCGGTAGGAATAAAGGGGGCTTGGAGTTTGAAGTTCATTTTTTTAGGGATTAGGGAATCTGTAAATCAAGAATCAGGGCAATCGAGGATTGAGGTGAGTTTTAGGATGTGTGAGATTAAATATCCATCGCGTATACGCCAAATGCGTCTTGTTTACCTTTGACGGTGATATTGGGGAGATGGCGCGCTTGAAAATCAAAGGTTTTGGAGGCTTGTTGATAAGTTTTCTCGCTGATGAGGATAAGCCCTTCGATTATTTTGGTTTTTTCCTCCAGCCGTGAGGCAAGATTAACTGTATCACCGATAACGGTATATTCAATTCGCTCCCGTCCACCGATGTTTCCGGCTACGGCTGTGCCGGTGGCAATGCCAATTCCGATTTGCAGGTGCGGTGAGTTTTCTTCATCTTGATTGAAACGCTCTAACGCGTGGAGCATCGCCTGCGCACTTCGTACCGCTTGTTCGGCGTGATTTTCAGAGGGGTTGAGCGGGGTACCAAAAATTGCCAAAAGCGAATCGCCGCCAAATTTATTCACCATTCCGCCATTTTGAACAATCACCTCCACCATCATGCTCATATAACGATTAAGGAGACTCATCAAATCGTCCGGTTGGAGCGTTTCCGAGATGGTCGTAAAGCCGCGAATGTCGGAGAAGAGAACACTACATTCAATTAATTCCCCGCCCAATTTTGTACCGTGCGTCAATGCCTCTTGCGCCACTTCGGGACTGATATAGATATTGAGCAAATTCCGCAACATCTCCTTTTGGCGTAATCCGGCGGTCATTTGGTTGAAATGTTCACCTAAGTAACCCAATTCGTCATTTGTCGTAACAAAAACGCGAGCGTCTAAATTATTTTTTTGCACCTGTCCCATTGCTTTACGAAGATCGTCTATGGGATTGGTAATACTGCGGGTAGTAAAAAACGCCAACCCAATGCTGATAATAAAAATAATGCTCAAGATAAATATCTGCAAAATACGCAGGTTCGCAAGTACCGCAACCGGATTGGACGCGGTAAGCAAAAGTTCTGCACGTTGCAAACTTAGACTAACCAACAAAGCGGGAGGCAATATGCCAATAAACAAAAACACAATTAATAATTTCCCCAAAACAGGCAAACGAAAAGCATGCACCGCGCTCAAACCACCTTCGGGAAAAAAGAAAGGTATCATCGGTCGCCAGAATAAATCCCCGATGAAGTAAAGCATCGTTGTCGCAACTAGCCCCCCGCTGGAAACAATTCCAACCAAAATTCGGAGTGATTCATTGAAAAGCGCAAAAATAACTCCAACCAAAACCCACATCATAGCGGTTATCATGGAGGAGTATAGAGGATAATTGAGAATATCACGCTTGATATTCATCGGTAAATCGGCAGGTGTTTTTTTTCCAGATTTAATCAACATATACCATTTGGAAACACCCTTTTCCACCTTGCGCCCTAACCTCAAACCAACGCCAAAGGTTAAAATCCCAACAAAAACAAAGATAAAAAGGTTGAGAGGATTAACCTCAGATGTTGTGCTTTCGGCAACAGGGGTGGGATCGATTACGTTTAAGTAAAAAAAAGTTGAAAAAGCCCCAATACTATTAATGATAAAGGTAGCTATATTCTCTTTGCGTATAATCGCTTTTAGTTCAGGGATTTCTGACATGGAGTATCCAAAACTTAATGCCAATTTTGCCTATTTTTTGCAGACCGCTCGTTAAACGAACTCGCGTTCGTCTCAGGGGCGCAACTTCGCTATGCCGGCTTGGAGAACAATCGGATAAGCATCCTATCTTTTCTTGAAGATCTTAAGAAAAATTTCCACTATTTTGGGATCAAAGCTCTTACCTGATTCATCTTCAATATAAGCCAATACTTTTTTTTCAGACCAAGCTTCTTTATACGGGCGTTTCGATGAGAGAGCTTCCCAATAATCTACAATGGAGAAGATGCGCGCGGCGACGGGGATTTTCTCACCTTTTAAGCCGCGCGGATAACCTGTGCCATCCCATTTTTCATGGTGACAATAGGGGATGTCCAATGCCGGTCTTAAATACTCAATCGGAGAAAGCCACTCATATGCGTATACGGGGTGCATACGCATAATCTTCCATTCGTCGTCTGTGAGCGCACCAGGTTTTTGCAAAATGCTATCCGGCACACCCATTTTACCGATATCGTGCAAGAGCGCGCCTCGATAGATATTGGGCATTTCGATATCGCTGATTCCCATATTGCGAGCTAGGTCTATGGTCAGATCCACGACACGGCGACTATGCCCTTCCATTTCAGAATCGCGCATCTCTAAGGCGCGCGCCCAGCCTTCAATTGTGGCATCATAGGCTAAGCCCAACTCTTGATTAGAGCGTTGCAAATCGGTAACCAGAGCAACGTTATCAATTGCAATAGCCGCTTGTCCGGCGAGAGTTTGTAAATAATCCATCCACTCATCATTCGGGTAAAGCGGTGAACGATGAAAAATTTCCAAGACACCGACTAAACTATCTTTTGCGATTAGAGGAAGAGCATAATAAGCAACGATTCCCTCTTCTTTTAGCACCGGAGATGCCAAAAAACCAGTACCGGGGTGGTTTAGATCGGGGATAAAGATATGCTGTTTTTCTAAGGCGGCTCTTCCCGCACAGCCTTCTCCGAGCTGTACATCGGCGTGTCGAAAATTCTTTGCTCTAATTCCCCTCCCCTGCGCAAAGGACAATACTTGCGTATCATTCTCGTAAAGTAGCACTGATGCGGCATCCACAGACAATTGCTTCAATAGATGTTCTAGCAATATCGTTAGCAAGGTGCTTAAATCAAAATTTCCAATAATTGCCTGATCAATACTTCGCAGTGCCGCTAAACGACTGATGTATCGCTGAATCGCTTCATCTGCTTTTTTGCGCTCAGTGATGTCGTGCGCTATATCTACCACAAGTTTCTCGTTTTGCAGAGGAAAAGCATCCAAAATAGCCACGCGCTCTGAGCCATCTGCTCGCAGAAAAACTACCTCGCCAAAATTCTTTGTAGAATCAAGAGTGCGCATTTGGTCAAGCCTTCCCGTTGCACCTTTTGGCGTGAGCATTTTGATTGTTTTTTTTTTGATTTCGGCAAGGGAATAACCTGTTAACTGCTCTGCGGCTTGATTCGCGTTATCGTAACGCCCGGTTTGCGCATCTACAAGAAAGATAGCATCGGTGGAACGCAAAAATAACGTGCGATACCGTTCTTCACTCGCTTTCACTCGCTCATTACTTTCTTCGAGTTCGGTTGTACGCTCTCGAACCAAAACTTCGAGGTTTTCTTGATATTGACGATTTTCTTCCACTAAACGCGCTTTTTCCAGAGCTTTATCTACCGCGTAACCTAACATAGACAAGTTTTTTAGCGGCTTCATCAGATAATCCCATGACCCCAACTGTTGCGCTTGCACTACATCTTCAATACGATTTGCGCCTGAAATGACAATAATAGGCAAATTGGGCGCGGAGACCTTAGCTTGTTTTATAAATTCAAAGCCATTCACTTCCGGCATTTGCAAATCCACCAACACGAGTTGGAGGTCTTGCTGAGCTAAAATTTCCAGCCCCAATCGTCCATTTTCCGCGAGAAGAGTTTCAAAGCCTCTATCCTCAAGATAATCTGCAAAACTGTAACGGATAGAGGCTTCGTCATCAATAATTAGAACTTTCACAAAAACGGTACTATCGCTCACTTTACTGCTCCCTTAGATGTACTGTTCTTAACGTCGCAAAATGCTCCTAACCTTACCACAGAAAAAATCTTTGCTAGACTTGCAACCCCTCCAACAACCCAATCCCCTTCGCAATCCTCTCCATCACCTTCTCGCGCCCGATAATCTCCATCGTCTCAAAAATCGGCGGGCTGACCTTTTGAGCGGTCAACGAATCGCGCAAAAAGCCAAAAACATTCCCCACTTTCGTATCCATTTTCTTCGCCAAATCTCTAAAAGGCTGGTTGGCGGTCTCCATACTGAAATCGGGCAAATCAGCGACCAACTTCTCAATCTCACGCGCCAAAGCCAAAGCCGATTCTGCGTCCATCTTCTTGCCAATTAAGGATTCCGCCTCAGGGAAAACATCTTCTTTGAAGAAAAATCCGCCCATTGCGGGGGCTTCGGTTAATTTTTTCATTCTGACTTGCAACAAACTGGCTACGCGCAAGAGTTTTTCACCATCGCTGACATCATAACCTTCTTTTTCAAAGAAAGGCTTCATCCGCGCCGCCAAATCCGCCACATCTAATTTGCGGATATAAACGCCGTTAAAATGATCCAGCTTCGTAAAATTCAACGCGGCAGGCGCGGGGCTGAGTTTCTCCACGCTAAATTTCTCAATCAACTCGTCCATCGTGAATTCTTCGGTCTTGTCGTCATAACTCCAGCCAATCAACGCCGCCC
>CAZERH010000174.1:0-4925 GCA_964515535.1 uncultured Anaerolineaceae bacterium | reverse complement strand
TGCTCAAATGGCAGACATGGCGAAATCGGTAGGGAGCTACACAGATGTTTACTAATGCTCAGTACTTAGCGAGAACAATTATTTAGCCAGTTCTTCGTCAATAACCTGCATAAATGCTTCAATGGGTTGCGCCCCGATGAGTTTGATCCCGTTGATAAAGAAGGTGGGTGTGCTATTGATGCCTAATTCTAATGTCGCAAAATCCAAATCTTTTTGGATGACATCTTTATAACGATGTTCACTTAAACAAGTGTTAAAATCATCCATATTTAGATTCAACTCTTCTGCATATCGAATAAAAGCATCACCATCAAGTCCATAGGCGTAACTAAAGAGTCTGTCGTGGTATGCCCAAAAGTAGCCCTGCTCATCCGCGCACATAGCGGCTTCGGAAGCGGGGAAAGCTCTAAAAGGAACATCTCGATATACAAATCGAATTTGGTCAGGGTAAGCATCCATTAAATCTTGAAAGGTTTCGTTATGCCACTTGGCGCAGAATGCACATCCAAAATCACTGAATTCAATTAAAATGATTTTGGCATCTTCGGGACCAATGCTCGGATAGCCCGCTATAGGAATATCTGCTGTTTTAGCCTTTTTCTCTTTTGGGGTATATCCCCAAATAAAATAACCCAATAATATGCCAAGCGCAAAAGCAATAATAGCTGAGATTGCATTAAATTGATTCCGCTTTACCCTCGCGTGTTTTTCTTCTTTTTTCGTAGGCTTAGTTTCTTCATTCATGCGGCGGATTATATCCTATTATCGGTAGCTTTTTTTCTGTGGATAAAGCTGTGAATAGAGCTTAGAGAAAGTGTGGAGAACTTAGATATCATGTGCATAGGATTTCAAAATAAATCCCGTATATAGGGAAGCGAAAAGGAAGACCGCTAGATATAGAGATTTTGATATTTTGTTGACAATATCAAAATTTTTATGCTAAATTTCTCCCCCGATTTCTCCGCATAATTTTTCGTTCCTACTTCCCTATATACAGGGATGTAAAATCATCCCTTCGGCAAATACAAGGGGAATTATGTTCCTTTTTGCTTTTATCCCCATCATCCACAGTCCCTACTAAGACGACTAATTATATATACTTATTACATATATGGATAAAGATTCTTTGAAGAACAAAAAAACAATACAAATAAAAGCAACCTGTAACAACTCAGCCTCGAGAGAATAGAATACGAATTCTCTCGAATTAAGCAGATTCAAACGGATTTAAAAACTATTTCCTCATATCACGCACAACGGGAATTCTAAGCAGTAAAAGCAAGATGACAATCACACCGTAAATGAGCGGAAGAAGCACGTTGCCTTGCAGAGAAAAAATATCCCCTTTGTGTGCCCAAGCAAAATGGAAAATAAGCATTGGCGAAATTAGATATACGAGCTGATGCAATTTTTTCCAATTCTTCCCAATTTTTTTCATCCCCCATTTATAAGAAGTAATCGCAAGAGGAATCAGCAAAAGATAGGCTGTTGTACCAATGAGCGTATAACGTTTTTCTAAAGTCGCTTCGAAAAGCAGAGACCAATCGAAGGCGTAGTCGATGGCTGTATAAATAGAGACGTGCAAGGTGGCATAAAAGAAGGCGTAAAGTCCTAAGGTGCGGCGATATTTTGAGAGCGCACGCCAGTTGAATAAGATGCGTAGCGGGGTGATAGACAAAGAGAGAATCAGCAAAGTAATCGCGGCAAATCCCGTTTGTTGCTCTAAATCTTGAATGCGGTTAGGGCTGAGATTATTGGTGAAATAATCAAAGACCAATTTGGCAAATGGGAAGATGCCAATAAGATGAATGACAATTTTTAATGGAGTGAGTTTTTTCATGGGGGGATATAGTTTTGCTAGTAGAGTTTTTCCGGGGCCATCCCCTCATAGAGATGGGCGACTTCTTCGGCATATCCATTGAAAGGAAGCGTTGGACGGCGTTTTAGTTCGCCTATTCTTCGTTCGCTGGCTTGTGACCAACGCGGATGATCGATTTCAGGATTTACGTTTGCGTAAAAACCATATTCGTTTGGCGCAATCGTTTCCCAGAGCGTAGAGGGTTGCTCGGATGTCAACTCGATTTTGACAATTGCTTTGATAGATTTAAATCCATATTTCCAAGGGACGACCAGCCGGATCGGCGCGCCGTTTTGGCTGGGGAGTGGTTCGCCGTACAGCCCCGTGGCGAGGAGCGTGAGATCGTTCATCGCTTCATCTAAGCGAAGTCCCTCCTGATAGGGCCAAGGATAAAGCCCGTTCTTCATGCCCGGCATTTGGGCAGGGTCGTTGATTGTCTCAAAGCGGACATATTTCGCTTCCGGTGTTGGCTCTACGGATTCGAGTAGTGAGGCAAGCGTGAAGCCATTCCACGGAATGACCATGCTCCAGGCTTCAACACAGCGCATTCGGTAAATCCGTTCTTCGATGGTGAATTGGCTGAGAATATCATCCATGTTAAAGGTTTTGGGGTTTTTGACCAGCCCGCCTACTTCAACTGTCCACGGGGAAGATATGAAATTTTCGGAGAGAGGGGCAACGCGCTCTTTGTCGGTGGTGAATTCGTAGTAGTTGTTGTAGTTGATGACGGAATCGAGGGCAGTCAACTCGCCACTTAAATCAGATGTCGAATTAGCGGTTCCCAAATTTGGGGTCAGGGGCGTTGCGGGGAGTTCGTCGGCTGAGGTGCCGCAGGCGGTTAATAATGCCGCGCCCGCGGTCACTATTCCCATTTGCTTGAGAAAATCCCGCCGAGAGAGGTAATCTTTTTTTGAGGTGATTTCGGCGGAGAGGGATTTATATTTTGAGGTCATTTTATATCCTTGAATATAGTAGATAATGTAGAGCGAAAATAGCATATTTGAGACGGAGAGTCAAATAAGAGGCTTTTAAGGCTAGATGAGTTTTGGCTCTTTTAAACAAAAAAAGGACGAGCTTCTATACCCGTCCTTTTTGATGTTTTGGGATTGCGATTTCTTACTTTATTTAAGATTACCGGTTGCAATCACCTTTTTGATTTCGCCAATGGCTTTGGTGATTTGAATATCACGCGGGCAGGCAAGGGTGCAGTTGAAGATAGTTCTGCAACGGTAAACGCCAAATTGGTCGTTGAGAATTTGAAGACGTTCAGCGGCTCCTTGATCGCGGCTATCGAAGATGAAGCGATGTGCGTTGACGATGGCGGAGGGTCCAATATATTCATCATTTGCCCAGAAAGAGGGGCAAGATGTGGTACATGCGCCGCACAAAATGCACTTGGTGGTGTCGTCAAAGCGTTCGCGGTCTTCAATGCTTTGGTAGCGTTCTTGCGAGGGAGGCGGGTCATTGTTGATGAAGTAGGGCATCACTTTTTTGTAGCTATCAAAGAATGGATCCATATCTACAATCATGTCTTTGAGAACGGGCATACCCAAAAGTGGCTCAACAACAATTTTATTTGATTTGATGTCTTGAACGAGCGTTTTGCAGGCAAGTTTATTTTGCCCGTTGATACGCATTGCACAAGAGCCACAAACGCCGTGAGCGCAGGAGCGGCGGAAGGAAAGCGAGCCATCTTCGTAGCCCTTAACCTTTTCCATCAGGTCAAGAACGCGGTCGGTGGGTTCGGCTTCTAGCTTAAAAGTGTCGTAATGTGGTTTTTTATCTGTTTCTGGGTTATAGCGGAAGAGTTTTAAGGTTATTTTTTTCATCATATCCTCCTAATAGACCCGTTTCTTCGGTTCATATTTTGTAAAGATGACCGATTTATAGTCTAGCTCAACCTTGTCTTCGCGGAGCCAGGCGAGGGTGTGTTTCATCCAATTCTCATCATCACGCTCGGTGAAATCATCTCGGGCGTGTGCCCCACGACTTTCAGGTCGGCGCAAAGCGGAGATGGCAGTTACCTCGGCGATATCCAAGAGATTGGAGAGTTCCCAAGCGTTCAGGATATCCATATTAAAAATTTTGCCTTTATCATCAATAGAGATATTTTTGAAGCGTTGTTTCAACTCACGAATTTTATCCAGAGCCTCTTGCATCCCTTTCTCTACGCGGAATACGCTAACGTGATCGAACATCACTTCTTTCATTTCTCTACCAATCTCAGAGATGCGTTCTTTTCCGTTTGAATTGCGTATGTTTTGAAGTTGTTCCTCAGCAAAGGCTGTGGGATTTTCGGGCAAGGGGATGTAATCTGTACTTTTGGCATATTCAGCCGCTTTCAGACCAGAATGTTTGCCGAAAACGACAATATCAAGCAGAGAGTTTGTTCCTAAACGATTTCCTCCATGCACAGAGACACAAGCATTTTCGCCTGCGGCAAAGAGACCGGGGAGAGGGGTGCGGTCTTTGTCTATTTGAACTTGACCAAATTTATCGGTTGGGATGCCGCCCATGGCGTAATGCGCCGTGGGTTGAACGGGCATTGGCTCAGAGACGGGGTTCACGCCGAGATAGGTTTCACAAAAGTCAATAATGTCAGGAAGTTTGCCGAGAATCTCTTCATCGGTGACAATATAAGGTGAGCCATCGGGACGTGTGCGTCCATCGAGAGCCGCGTATTTATTGACTGTTTTAGGTGTTACATCGAGGTAAATATAATTCTTACCGTCAATGCCACGTCCATTTTTCATTTCTAAGTACATGGCACGGCTAACAACATCTCGCGAAGCTAATTCTTTAACACGAGGAGCGTAGCCTTCGTGTGCCATAAAACGTTCGCCTTTGCCGTTGATGAGAACGCCGCCTTCACCGCGTACACCTTCCGTAATCAGGATACCCATCTTGAAGATGCCGGTTGGGTGGAATTGGAAAAACTCCATATCCTGCATGGGAACACCGCGCCGCAGGAGCATCGCTGCCCCTTCACCAGTCAGGGTGTGGGCGTTACTGCTCACCTGCCAGACTTTGCCCCATCCGCCGGTGGCAAAGAAAGTGGCTTTCGCAT
>CAZERH010000173.1:1867-4926 GCA_964515535.1 uncultured Anaerolineaceae bacterium | reverse complement strand
AACCGCGTCAATGCGACCAATTAATCCTTGATTTGTAACAACCGGCATGCCGCGCCGAAGTCCGTCACCGGAACCGCTGTTAATAATTATATAATGTAAAAAAGGACTCGGATCGCGCCCGATTACAGAGGCGGCTTTGTAGACACTTTCCGGGCTTGACTGCGAAAAGTCAACCAATGCCGCGAGGACTTGCCTGTCGGTAAGTTGCTGCTGAAGTTGAATAACTTGCGTTTGCAAACCGGATATTTCAGACTCTAATTGGGCATTGCGTTGTTGAAGTGAAACGATATCGCTCGGGGCATTAAAAAAATCTCGAATCGTCAAATATCGATTTGAGACCCAAGTTTGCACTGAAATAAGCGATGAGCCAAAAAAATCGGAGGTGGGGCTAAAATAACCGCCCAATGCCAATACTAAAATCCCCCCTACCATCAAAAAGATGATGGTTGTCTGCAAAGAGCGAGAAAATGTAGATTTCATGGGGAAGCTCTATTGAGCAAAACCAATAACCCTAAAATAGCTAAGGGTTAAGTTCAGGACTGACGCCGTTCCAAGCCAACAAGATATGGCGAGAGGTTTTCAAAATCATCATATATCATGCCCGCACCCCGCGCAACGCATGTCAAAGGGTCTTCTGCAACCCAAGTGCGAAGACGAATATCATCCGTAAGTCGCCGATCTAAGCCCTCTAAAAGCCCACCTCCGCCGGCAAGGCAAACACCTAAATCCATAAGGTCGCCAATAATTGCAGGAGGGATTTCATCAAGCGCGTCGCGTACCGTGTCCACGATAACCTGCACAGAATTAGCTAAGGCTTCGCGAATTTCCACCGAGGATACTTCCACCGTCTCAGGTAAGCCCGTTACCAAATTTCGTCCACGCACCTCCATTGTCTTTTCTTTAGGAAGCGGAAAAGCGGAGCCGATATTCATTTTAATCTTTTCCGCAATGCCCTCCCCGACAAGAAGGTTGTATTTGTTTCGCAGGTACTGGATAATATCCTGATCCATTTCATCGCCAGCCACACGCAAAGAACGCGAAGCGACAACACCACTCATGGACATAATTGCAACTTCTGTCGTTCCGCCGCCAATGTCTACAACCATGCTCCCGCGTGTTTCTCCAATGGGAAGCCCTGCGCCCAACGCCGCCGCGATTGGCTCCTCAATCAAGAAGGCTTGGCGCGCACCAGCCGCCATTGCGGCATCGTAAACGGCACGTTTCTCAACCTCGGTCACGCCGGCGGGAATACCAATCACAATACGCGGCTTTGGGAGCGGAACTACGCTTTGCTCGTGAACACGCCCAATGAAATACTCTAGCATAATTTGAGTAATATCAAATTCTGAAATAACGCCATCATGAAGGGGGCGTACTGCAATCACGTTTTTAGGCGTGCGACCAACCATCTCCTTCGCCGCTCTACCAATGGCAAGAGGGCGACGAGAACGTTTATCTATCGTCACCCAAGAGGGTTCGTTAATAACAATACCCTTTCCGCGTACATTGACGAGGGTATTTGCTGTCCCCAAATCAATGCTAATATCCAGAGAAAAGAGACCGAGTAACCAGTTGATAGGATTAAAAAAAGCCAATAGAATTTTCCTTAACGATGCTATTTTGCGATATTGAACTTTCAGGATTATAGCAAAGATACCAAGCATACGCAACTTCGATGAAACAAACGGGTTTTAAGGTGTCGGTACCAGAAATCAAATTCTGCTCAAGAAGGGCGCGAAAACCGCGAAATCAGCTAAAACAAGTGAGTTTTCATCCTTTACGCCTCCCTATCGCAATGATATAATGCGGTCTTGCGTTAGGTTACAGAAATTATTAATCAAGTTTAAAAGGAAAGAAAATGAGCGACATACTAAAATCACTTGAAGCACCCGTAAACGAAAATATCCCTGAGTTGCGCTCCGGCGATATTGTTAATGTTCATGCCCTTGTCAAAGAGGGTGAACGTGAGCGTATTCAACAATTCAAAGGCACAATTATCCGCGTTCGCAATAGCGGGAATAACGCTAACTTCACCGTTCGCCGTATCGCCAGCAATGGGATTGGCGTAGAGCGCACCTTCTTGACCCGCTCACCACGCGTACAAAAAGTTATTGTTGAACGTCACTCCAAAGTTCGCCGAGCGAATTTATATTTCTTGCGCGATCGCACAGGAAAGAGCGCACGTCTCAAACAAAAATTCAACTAAATCTTCCTCGCAAAATTTAAAAAGGGTACAGTCATTAACTTGCTGTACCCTTTTTGTGTCTCAGGAGTTAATCTAAAAATGACATCTCCGCTTATTGGCATTACATCCGGTCACTCTAAGAACAAATACGGTCATCCCCAAATCCACCTTTTGCGCACCTATATTGATGCGACCATTAAGGCTGGTGGAGTTCCGGTTATTATTCCACCCGAATTGGAAAAAGAAAGCTGGAGGCTACTCTACGAAAAATTGGACGGTATTATTTTTTCCGGCGGCGCAGATATTGACCCTCAAATTTATCAAGGCGACCCTCATCCCAGCGTTTATGGCTTAGACCACGAACGCGATGCCCTTGAAATTCCTCTCCTGCTTCAAACCATTAAAGATAAAAAACCCTTTTTCGCCATTTGTCGCGGGTTTCAGGTTCTAAATGTTGCACTTGGTGGCACATTATATACGCATGTAGAAGGCCAACTCAAAAACAGCATTCAACACGACACCCCCAGAGATCGTCCCCGTGACTATCTCGCCCACGAAATCCGTATAGAAGAAGATAACCACTTAGCCAAAATTATAGATACACCCATCATCAAGGTTAATAGCTGGCATCATCAAGGCGCAAAAGATATTCCCGCTCAACTCAAAATCACTGCACGCACGTCGGACGGGTTGGTTGAAGCGATGGAACTTGATAACCACCCCTTCAGCATTGCCGTCCAATGGCATCCGGAATGGATGCCTGAAAGCGAATCAATGCAAAAGTTATTTAGAGCTTTTGTTGAGGCAAGCGAGAAGCAATGAAGGAAAATCTAAATCTTAAGTTTTGCGGTAATGGCGCAAAATATCAGTAGCA
>CAZERH010000173.1:0-1767 GCA_964515535.1 uncultured Anaerolineaceae bacterium | reverse complement strand
ACATTTCACGTTTATAATCTCCCCCATGAGCATATCTAAAAACTCACCCATCGGCATCTTTGATTCAGGCGTTGGCGGTCTGTCGGTCTTACGTGCCATTCATGCGCGCCTGCCCAATGAAAATTTGCTCTATTTTGCCGATCAAGCTCGCGTCCCTTATGGTTCTCGCAGTCTCGAAGAAGTACGCAGGTTTTCCGAAGAAATCACTCGCTTTTTGCTCGCTAAAGGCGCAAAAATCATTGTTGTGGCTTGCAACACAGCCTCTGCCGCTGCACTATATTGGCTACGCGCAACATTTCCCGATACTCCCTTTGTAGGTATGGAACCAGCCCTAAAACCTGCCGCGGAGCAAAGTCGCTCCGGCGTGGTGGGTGTGCTCGCTACGCCTGCCACCTTTCAGGGGAAACTTTATACATCCCTAGTGGCGCGTTTTGCCAGCGATAAGACTATATTGCAAGATACTTGTGCGGGATTGGTGGAGGAGATTGAGCGAGGAGCTTTGATGGGCGAGAAAACCCGTCATGTTTTGGACGAAGCACTGCGGGACATGCTTGACCAAGAGCTTGACACCCTTGTCTTGGGCTGTACACATTACCCTTTCGTGATGCCGCTAATTGAGCAAATCTGCGGAAATGCTGTTTTAGTCATCGACCCTGCTCCGGCGGTGGCGCGGCAAGTTGAATACAGACTCGTTTCGAAAAATGCCAAATCAACGCGCCACGTTGAGGGAAATATCCACGTATACACGTCGGGAGATGCCGCGAAACTCGCGTCTCTCCTTCCAAAATTAGGCTTTGAAGATTTCCCCATAGAAAAAACAACTTTTTGACAAAAAACAGCCTAGACCACTATATGCTCCAAATTTAAAATCCATGGACGATATTTCTCATCTTCTTCTGCCCGTTCCAAAACGCTTTTATGCACTTTAATGGGGGTCTTTAATTGATTCAACCCTTTAGTCTTTGAACGCGAAGTTTTCTTAAAGGCTTTCCCCGCGCCTTGACGCGCTTTATGTAGCTCAGCTAAAGCACTGGGGTTTATATTGATATTATGACGCGGGTAAATAAGCAAGCCGTGCTCTTGAGATTTTTCGAGCAACCATTTGAAGGGGATATCCGATAGCGAGGGCTTTGCTATTGAGTTACCTCTTGCCAACGGCACAAATCCGCCACCTATATCCGTATGCGCTCCCGCAAACCAGACTTGCTCTACAATTTGTTCTTTTTCTATCCTTTGCCCATCCACCCAACTTGAAAGCATGCCGATATGTTTTTCGTCCCACAACGTAGGGTGAAAAACAAGGCGATCGTCATCAATAGACAGCGCGTGGTAGCCAGCCTCTACCGCACCACTAATACGTGTATCGTGAAATTCATGCTTGAAGAAGGCGTTAACGCCAACATCAAGCCATTCTATCGGCAAGCCCAGCGCGCCGACCGTATCCCACACACCAATAAATTTGATTTTTGTCCACTGGGTATGATGCTTTTCAATAAAGACTTTAGATTTTGCTTGACGCTCTTCATCGTTTTTGATTTTGTAAATATCATAGGCTGATTCAATGAGTTCAGGGCGAGATTTTGGCAGTATCCCAAAATAGTGGATAAAAGAAGAAAGACTCCGCACAGTGAATGCCCCTCGACTAAACCCAAAGAGGTAAATACGGTCACCTGCCTGATAATTTTCAAAAACAAATTGATAGCACTCAAGGATATTCTTTGAAATTCCCGCCCCAAAAGCGTTTCCAGAAACGCGCCGCCAGTCTGT
>CAZERH010000172.1:0-4930 GCA_964515535.1 uncultured Anaerolineaceae bacterium | reverse complement strand
TTGGGCATTGGATTAGTGGTAGCTTCACCCCCGATATTCTCTCTCTTTTCTGGCGAGGACTTCCATGGTTGGCTATCGGAGTTGTTGCCGGTTTGTGGATGGATCGTTAGCTCAGCCCGGAGTTTTTCCGCAAGTTGGTTTTTGTTTTGCTTATCGTAACGGGTTTGCGCTTAATCTTCTAAAGACGCGAGTGTGCATCGCATTTATTCTTGATATGTTGCACATTTAATTAGAAAAAACATTCGCATAATTCGTGTTAAGAAATTATGTCAAGAAAAATCAAAGTCCTTCTCTCTCTTTTCCTCCTGCTCTTCATCTGTATCGTTCCGGTGATTCTCTATTTCTCCGGTCGCCCGCTACCGATTGAAGTGAAGGAAGAACTTTACGATGGCATAGTTTATCGCCGCAAAGTACATACCGAGCCGCGTTTGTGGATTGCCCATATCATCACCATAGATTTGCACACCGCCGGGATTTCCTTCCTCGTCACGCCGCCCGATGATAAAAAATCGGATATGCCTCTCAATGCGCGGACAACCTCTACCTTTTTGAGAGATTATAATTTGCAGATTGCGGTCAATGGGGGGGAGTTTTCACCGTGGTATTCCAATTCATTCTTAGATTATTATCCCCACGCAGGAGACCCCATCACCCCAACCGGGTTTGCCGCCTCGCGCGGAAAACGCTATGCGGAGGGCAATCGTCCGGTTTTATATATTTCAAAAGATAACGTGGCTCAGTTTGGACAGTCGCACGGCAAAATCTATAATGCAATTTCGGGTAGCCACATGCTGATTATCGAAGGGAAACCCATCGAGGGGCTGGATTCCGAAATCCCTGCGCCGCGCACCGCCATCGGTGTGGATTTTGGTCCCGACCGTCTCGTCATCGTCGTCGTGGATGGGAGACAACCCTTCTACAGCGAAGGGGCAACCCTCACCCAACTTGCCGACTTGATGATCGAATACGGAGTCTATACCGCAATGAATATGGACGGCGGCGGTTCATCCACGCTGGTCATCGAAGATGAAAACGGCAAAGCGCGTGTCTTAAACTCGCCCATAGATAGCCATATCCCCGGCAGAGAGAGACCGGTTGCCAATCATCTTGGGGTTTTTGTAGATCAATAAAAAAATAGGGGCGGGTCTCAGACCCGCCCCTACGCTTTCTAAAACGCAATTTCCCCAATTTGCTCAAAATCAATCTCAAAATTTTCTTCCGCCTCTATCTCACCCTCGAAGGCATCCCATTCTCCTGCTTTTTTGCCGCGATCACAATAAGAGCGATACGCGCAAAACCGGCAGGGACGCTCATCCTCACTCATCGGGAATGTTGTAGCAGAAGCAATCTCGTTGACCGTTTTCTCAAGCAAATCCCAATCTCGCTGGGATTTGGTCTCGTCGTAAACAAATCTCGCTGGATCATTGGGGAAATTCGCAAACCAGTAGATCATCTCAATATTCTCTGAGGTTATCGGCTTGCCTTTATTTAAATGATTCCCCGCTCGCCCCAAAAGTGCGGAATAAAGCCGCGTCTGCCAACGCGTAGCAAGATACTCATTCTTCGGGCGTTTGCGATAGGTTTTCCAATCGTAGATAATCGCTTTCTCGTTCGGCTTGACCGCGATCAAATCATATTTAGCGACCAACCTGTGTTCCCCAATCGGCGCGGATAAAGTGTATTCAGGATGTAGACTTCGAAAGTCTTTAAGACTTCCGAAATCTGAAAACTCTGCCAGATACGCCTCCCACCATTGACGCAGATTTTCACTTGTCGCCAACGGAGATAACTTCTCCGCCGGAATGCCAATCAAATGCTGTTGCACCATCCGATGAAAAAGCGAGCCTTCCTGCTGATGTTTTTCATACTCTTGCGTTGGCTCGGTCTCGACAGCGGGCCACGCCAGCCGCTCAATATAGCGCAACTGAAAACGGCGCGGGCAATCATGATAATCTTGTAATGAAGATTGGGAGAAAGTGAAGGGGGAAGGGAGTGTCATCTCTCCATTTTATCACGTCATCTCTTGGCACAATTTCCTCCATGATTAAGGGCTGTTTAGTGCAAAAAATAGACCGCCGATATTATACTTTCACCAACAACTTCTTAAACCCGATGCTCTTGCCCGGGTTTCTTACGCCGGGCAGAAGTTCTACAAAGCAATAGCCGACTACTTCGCCACTCGGGTTCACAATTTCTGCCAGCAATTCAAAATAGGCTAAATTCATTTGCCCGTCCATCATCGGGCGGATTTCGTAGTTTTCTTCTTTTACGTTGGGCATTTTCAAATCCCAACCTTTGGTGAAGGAAAAACCATCAATTTCTACGAATTCTTTGGGGGTATATTCGTAATCTCGCACTAATTTTCGATTGCCTTCTTTGTCAATATATGTCCCGTCATAATAGGGATGTTGGGGGTAGGCAAAAAGCATCACTTCTTCGTCATCGAAGAAGCGGAGCGAGAACCATTCCCAATGTGTGGCGGGTTCAATTAAGCGATAGGGACCCCATTGACGGTCAAACCATGATTTTCCCGTCACTTTGAATTTTTTCCCCTTGAGCGTGATTTCGCCGCGGGTGGGCATATTGGGGTAAGAGTAGTACACCGTTCGTTGAACGGGATCATCTTTTTCGCCCATCACCAGCACGCCGTTATCTCCGTGCCAAAACGCGCCTTTGCCGAATCCCAAACTCAAGTCAAGAGCGACTTCTTCCGTATCTGTTTTTAGATAAAATTTTTCCGTATCTTTTTCTAAATTTGCGAGTGGCGGGAAAACAATCTGATTTTCGTTAGGATAAAACTGCTTTTCTCGTAAACTAAAGCGTTGTTTGAAAAAATGCTCGTTTGTAGAAAAATCGGTGAAAGCCAATTGCAAAACAGTGGCGGTAATGCCGAAAATCCGCGCTCGCAAAAGGGTATATTGATACGAATAAAGTTGCCCATCCTCATCGTGAAGATAGCCGGTGATATACCACCAGCCCGATACTTTATTGTGGGGAAGCCATTCTTCGTCAAAACTGCCGTGATTTGCTTCTCGGTAGGGAATTTTATAGTTTTTCATCTCAAATCCTTTGATTATTCAGGCACTTGTTTTTTGTGGCACCTTTTTTTAACGCAGGAGAAAGTGTGTCTCGCTATTTTATCACGGCATCTCTTGGTACAATTCCCCCCATGATTCAACTTCAGCTTTCAAAAACTAGCCTCATCTTGGGTGCAACCCATATTTTCGACAACCTGAGTTGGGAAATTCAGCGCGGGCAAAAAATCGGGTTGATCGGGGCGAACGGGACGGGGAAATCATCCCTCTACAAGCTCATCGTTGGCGAATATACAGCCGAGCAGGGTGGCTCGCTCACCTGTTCACGCGGCTTGACGATTGGTTATCTGGCGCAGACTCCCGAATTGGATTTAGATCAAACGGCTCTGGAATCCGCTTTGGATGGAAATCCACGCGTGGCGGAGGTGCGGCTTGAGCTGATTCGCGTCGAGGAGAGTTTGGGCGACCCAAGCGTTTACGAAAACGAACGTAGGTTGGGCTTGGCACTTGACCGTCAACAGAATCTCATCGAGGAGTACGATGCTCTCGGCGGCGACAGCTACTCGGCGCGCGTCGAAGAGATTCTGCTTGGGCTGGGACTCCCTTTGGGAGACCTCAGCAAGCCGCTTAACACGTTGAGCGGCGGGCAGAAGAAACTGGTCGGGTTGGCGCGTCTGCTCCTCCTGCATCCTAATCTGCTTTTATTGGACGAACCGGATAATCATCTTGACCTGCCCGGTAAAATCTATCTCGAAAAATTCATCCGCGAATATGACGGGACGGTCGTCATCGTCTCGCATGACCGCTATTTGCTGGATGCGGTCGTGACGCATATCGCCGAGCTCGAAGACGGGCGGATGAGCGTTTTTGCGGGCGATTACTCGACTTATGCCTTTGAGAAGGAGCAGAGGTTGGCGCGGCAGGCGGAGCTTTTCAAGGTGCAGGTGCGCGAGGTGAAACGGCTGGAGGCTTCGATTAAGCGGCTGGCGATTTGGGGGAAGGTTTACGATAACGAAGATTTTGCGGCGAAGGCGAAGTCGATGCAGAAGCGGCTTGACAAAATGGAGCGAATCGAGAAGCCGATTACTGACCGCCGAAAAATGGATTTGAAGTTGCGCGGCTATCGCGGCTCGAATAAGGTTCTGGAGTTGGCTGGGGTGCAAAAGGCTTTTGGTGAGCAACGCATCTTTGACGATTTGAATGAGACGATTTGGCACGGTGAGCGGGTCGGGTTGATTGGTCCCAACGGCGCAGGGAAGTCGGTGTTGATTCGAATGATTTTGGGCGAAGAAATGCCCGATTTTGGTGAGATTAAGCTGGGTCCGAGCGTGACGGTTGGCTATTATGCTCAAGAGCATGAGACGCTCGATTTTGAGCAAAAAGTGATTGATGTGGTGCGCCTAACGGGAAATATGAGCGATTCGAAGGCGATGTCATTGCTCTCGAAATATCTTTTTAGCTATGAGCAGGCGAATCAGAAAGTCGGCGTTCTTTCGGGTGGGGAGCGGAGTCGGTTGCAATTGGCGTTGGTCGTGCTTTCGGGTGCGAATTTCCTCCTGCTCGATGAGCCGACCAATAATCTTGACATTGCCTCGGCGGAGATGCTCGAAGTTGCTCTCGAAGATTTCATCGGTACGGTGCTGATCATCTCGCACGACCGCTATTTCTTGGATAGAACAGTGGAGCGTTTGCTGGTGATCGAGAATAAAGACTTGGCGCACTATTTGGGCGGGTATAGTGAGTATTTGGGGCATCACGAATAAATCACGAATTAGGCGAATAAAAAGAGCCGAGCAGAATGATCGGCTCTTTAGGTTTTCTAAAGTGGGTGTGGAACTGGTTGGGTCTTATCAAACCCTTATACCAACTTTGTTTACGTCAAAGTGATTTCATCA